>NZ_JAHRFA010000023.1:0-12488 GCF_020883045.1 Microcoleus sp. CAWBG58
CTTTAATCGTTCACTGTTCATTTAAGGAGTGGATAGGTTTTCTTTTTCACCCTCATTCTCTCCCAGCGCGGTGGCTCTAGTTCTTCTTTTGCCACCGTTCTCATCTTTGGTTAGTCTAAACTACAGCAATTTAATGTGAAGTTGCATATATCTCGATCCCCCTAAATCCCCCTTAAGAAGGGGGACTTTGAGAAGAATCTTGTCCCCCCCTCCCACCAGGGGGGTTAGGGGGGATCAGATTCTATGCAGCCTCATAAAAAATTGGTATTATCTTATTTGCTAATAGGTTGCTTCGGCCAAGTAAACCGAAAAGTTGCTCCCTCACCTTCGGCCGATTCCAGAGAAATAGTGCCGCCTTGAGATTCGACAATTTTCTTCACCAGCGACAAACCAATGCCAGTATTTTCAACTTTATCGCGAGCTTCCAAGGTCTGAAAAATCACAAAAACTTTATCGTGATATTGAGGAGCAATCCCCGGCCCGTCATCAGCTACAGCAAACTCGTAAAAATTCTCTAACTCCTTAAACGATATGTTTACGCGGCCGGATTCATTTCTATTGTGTTTCATGGCGTTGCTAATTAAATTAGAAAAAACTTGCTGCAACGGCAATCTTTCAGTCACAAAAGTTGGCATTCCCGGTTCAACTTTTACTTCAAATCCTGACGGCGGTGCCAACGAATCAATAATTTCTGCTAATAACTTCCCAACTTTTACAGTTTCTGAAGCCAGTTGAATGCGTCCGACGCGGGAATATTGCAGCAGTCCCTCAATCAATGATTCCATCCGGTGAACTCTGCCGCGCAGCAGGTTCATTTGGTGCAGAGTATCCTCTGTCATCGAATCGCTGAGGTCTTCTTCTATCCAACTGCTGAGATTTGCGATCGCCCTAAGCGGCGCTTTCAAATCGTGAGAAACTACATAAGCAAACTGATCTAACTCTTGATTCCGCTTTCTCAACACACTCGTCGTTTGAGCCAGCGAGTTCGCCGTCCACCTCAATTCTTCAGCGTGCAACCGCAACGATTCCTCAGCTTGTTTGCGTTCCCTAATATCTTCTACCACACCCATCAGCAATTGAGTGCCATTTTGTTCTTGCAGCAGCGAAACCGTCAAGTTTACCCACACTAACTCTCCGTCTTTGCAGAGATAGCGCTTTTCTATACAGTAATTATCAATTTTTCTGGCTAATAATTGGTCTAAAAGTTCCAGTTCGTTTCCTAAATCTTGTCCAAAAGTAATATCCTGAAAATTTTTAGCCATCAATTCTTGACGGCTGTAGCCGACAATTTTGCAAAGTTTTTGATTGACTAACAGCAACTTGCCATCCACACTCGCTTGAGCCATGCCGACTGCGGCTTGTTCAAAAGTATCGCGAAACCGCTGCGCGATTTCGGCTAAAGCACTTTCTGAGCGCTTGCGATCGCTAATATCGTTGCTAATTTCCAAAATAGCCTGGGGTCGATCTCGATCGTCGCGCTGCAAAGTCCACCGACTCGCCACCGTAATTTTTGTGCCGTCTTCCTTGGTACGCACCAGTTCCCCTTGCCAATATCCCCGCTCGAAAAACACTTTTTGAATTTCGTCAAAAGGCTGCGTCCATTCTGTGTGCAAAAGCTCGTGAATATTTTTTCCTATTGCTTGCGAATTCCGCCACCCGTAGAGCCACTTCGCCCCCAAATTCCAATAAGAAATCACCCCGTTCAAGTCGAGTACCGCGATCGTATCGTTCGCAAAATCCAGCATTTGCGCTTGCTTGCGGAGAGTTTCCTCAGCTTGTTTCCGTCCTCCCACATCGCGGCAAATCGCAACAAACAACCGTTGATTTGCCAGACACATTTCGCTGATGGCAAGCTCCATCGGAAACTTGGTGCCGTCGCTGCGAATTCCGACAGTTTCTTGCTGGTAAGTCTTCAGTTTAGCATCGGGATTTAAGACAAAATATTCGATCGCACAATCTCCCGCGCTGCTGTCGGGCTGCGGTTGAGCTATCAGTTGGCGCAGGTTCGAGCCAATTAGGCGATCGGCTTTTTCGCCAAAAATCCGTTCTGCTGCCGCATTAAAAGACTCAATATTGCCCGATTCATCTAAAGTAATAATCCCATCAGCCGCATTGTCTACCACAGCTTGAATGCGAGTTTTACTTTCTTGCAAGCCTGCTTGCCGCTTCCTCAATTCCTGGTCTAAACTATGAAATAAATACCAGGAAGCTGCTCCACCCAGACAGCCGACAAGCAAACCAGCAAATTGCAGGAAATTAATTAAATCTACCAACTCACCTACTCGTCCCTCTAAAGCCTTCTGGTAGGCTTGGCTCGCATCAGCAAACGCATCAATTTTTTCGCGCAGCTTATCCATCTTCAATTTATCTCGAACTAACACCTGAATTATTTCCGGCGACTGAACTTTTGTTCCCGCACTGTCGAGCTTATTCAGAGTGTTTTGCAATACAATTATTTGCTGTTCGGTACTTTGTTTAATTTCTGCAAATCCCTGAGCTGGCAGTTGATTTTCTGCCACCGCGATTTCGAGTTGAGCCAGCAGCGGAGGCAAGCTCTTCTTTGCTTCTAAATATGGTGCTAGAAAATCGCGGCGCTTCGTCAACCCGTAACCCCGAATGCCCGTTTCCGCATCCACCACAGTGGTTAACAAGCGGTTGGTTCCGTGAAGTATTTCCTTATTAGTATCTGCTCGCTTTCTTATCTGTATTGCACTATCCCGGAGTCCTGCAATTGCAATCAGCGAAGCAAACAGACAAATCACGGGGATAGCAACGATGACAGTTCCCCGCTGGCGAATTGGTCGGTCTGTCCATACAAAGTGGACGAAGCGATCGAGCAAATACTTCACGGATATTCTGAGTAGAAAGTTTGCTGTTAGTATATCGCTTTTTGGCAATCAATGCTATTGAATAGCTCGTTTTTTTGTATTGGGCGATCGCCCGGGCGCAACCGTAGAAACTAGATCGTGCCCCGGCGATGGCTAGCTACTGACAGTGACAGAAGATTTTTTAGCAAGGTTTTTAAGCCCAGACAACGAGAAGGAAAAGCGTTTTTTCGGCAGCGAGACAGCAGGTACAGCAGAAAGACTTGTTTCTACTTTACTTTCGTTTTCGCTTTCGGCTTTGGGTTTCAAACTAGAGTCTGTTTCGCAAACATTCTGAACTGTTGGGACTACAGTCCATTTGCCTGTAGTGGGATCGCGATAAGAAGTGAAAGGATTTATTTTTAGCGGTTGACTGCAAGGTTTAATCATCTCAATGCACTCCTTTAATTTTGAGAACTTATCGACTGCTGTCGATGATATTGCTATCTCGGCAGTAGAGGCAGCAGTTTGAAGGTTTAAGGGAGAAGGCAAAAAGCCGAATAGTGTTTCTGGGTTCTGATGCCTTTGATAATTCCTGATTTCCTATTAACTTTTGCCTTCTACTGGTTAGCGACGATAGCATTACTTTTACCAAATTGCCTTTCTATAGGCAATACCCCCACCCCCCCTGTGGCAGGTTGAGGTGCGAATTTTGAATACAGCAAGGCTTTATATCCTGGTTGTGGCACAAGTTTGGGATATTGAAAATATTCTAGGCTGGGAAAAAATGCGACTGTGTGATCCGCAACAGAGGTCGATCGCGATCGGTATCACAATTAACAGGTTATTGGTTATTAGTTATTGGTTATTGGTTGTTGGTTGTTGGTTGTTGGCTATGGGGCAATACGGTTTACTTAAGATGGTCATTGCGAGGAACGAAGCAATCGCAGCATCTATTTTTCATAGCGATTTACCCCCAGGGCAGTCTTAAGTAAACGGTATTGGGCTATGGGGAATAATTGCATCTTTTACCCATCCGTTAAATCCATTCCGTGCTCGTTGCCTTTTTCTAACAATGTTCGATCGCGCGGACAGCACTAATGACTGGGAGCATCTCATGTTTGTAAAAAGAATTTTTTTATTTGAGTGCTGTCCCCGCTCGCGTATTGTACAATACGCGAGCGGGGGCGCTCGCACTATAAATGAAAAAATGAAAAACTCAGATACTCCCCGCTCGCGTGCTTATACACGCACGCGAGCGGGGACAGCACTATAAATAATGCAAAACTGAGATGCTCTCCATCGCGTGCTCGTTGCCTTCTTCCTTCTCCCTTCTCCCTTCTTTCTTATGACCAATGACCAATGACTGAAGTCAACTGTCAACTGTCAACTGTCAACTGTCAACTGTCAACTTTGACCTTTAATTGAACAGTAAAAGTAGAGCCAACACCTAACTGACTCTCAAGAGTAATATCGCCGCCCATCATCTGGCAAAACAAACGGCTAATCGCCAATCCCAAACCAGTGCCTCCGTACTTGCGAGTAGTCGAAGCATCCCCTTGCATAAAAGGTTGAAACAAACCCTGCTGTTGTTGTTCAGACATTCCAATCCCCGTATCAGATACCCGCAAATAAACCCAATCGCTATCGCCGGCTGGCTCGCGAGTGGCGCCCAGCAGCACCGTTCCACCTTCGGTAAACTTGAGGGCATTCGAGAGCAAATTGAACAAAATTTGCCTGACTTTAGTTAAATCTGCATACATTACTCCCAAATTTGGAGAGCAAGAAACTTCTAATTGATTGTGATTTTTTTCAACTAAAGGGTGCAAAGTTGCAACAACTTCTTCTATTAAATTGCCGAGGTCAAATTCTTCTAAGTAAACCTCCATCCGACCGGCTTCTATCTTAGAAAGGTCGAGAATATCGTTAATTAAATTCAGCAAGTGTTTGCCGGCGTTACGAATTTTTTGGGTATCGGGGATGAAGTCATCGAGTCCGGAGTCCAGTGCTTCTTCTTCTAGCATTTCGCTGTAACCGATAATGGCGTTGAGCGGCGTCCGCAGTTCGTGGCTCATATTGGCTAAAAAAGTGCTTTTAGCTCTGGAAGCTGCTTCTGCTTTGTGTAAGGCTTCTTGCAAGGCGATTTCGGCTCTTTTACGATCGGCAATTTCGCTGCGGAGCAGTTGATTGGTGGCGGTGATTTGAGCGGTGCGCTGATCGACGGTCATTTCTAGCTGCGCTTTGGCTTTGGAGAGTGCTTCCTGAGCTCGCTGACGTTCAAATCCTTCGATCGCCAGCGCGACTAAATTTGCTAAAGAATCGGCGAAGGTACGCTCCTCCAGAGCCCACTCGCGGGGCGCGCCGATATGTTCTATGGAGAGGATGCCCACGATCTGGCCGCCGAGCCTAATTGCTACATTTAAGATCGATGAATTTGGCTTGCTTTTATTCGGCAGCACGCCTGAATGTTCGGCGATCGATGATAAGTGACACAAGTTTGTTTCGATCGAGTTTTGAGTGTGCGGCGCCGGTTCTAAACCATTGTCTTCAGCTAGATTTTCGCCCGGCGCGTCGTTTTCTATATCTAAAATTGAAAATTTTAAATCGCTTGCTGATATGCACTGGCGGCTCAAATGATGCTCGTGAGTGCGATCGTACAAGTCGAGACAAACTAATTTGAGGTTGGGGATTTTAAATTGAGAATGATTGAGCGACTCGTTATCGTTTCGGGGGGCCGCCTCTGTATCGAGACATTGTTTTTGGTTGTGGGCGATCGCTCTGTGGGTAAAATTTAGCTGAGGAGCGATCGGGTAGCCAGTTCCCAATCTGTCGTGGTTGTAAAGCCAGACGCTGACTTTTTCCACCTCCAAAGTGCGCGCAGCAGCCTCAGTAATTTCGCGAATTCCCACAGTCAGCGCACCGCTGTTGAGGGTTCTCTGCCGCCCTAGTTGCAACAAAGCCAGACTCTGGCGCCGCAGCCGCTTTTCGCTCTCTTGGAGAATGTTTTCTGCTTGCTTGCGCTGAGTGAGATCGTACAAGGCGCACAATGCCGTCGGCTGACTCTTAAACTGGAGGGACTGAACCGAGAGCATTGCCCAGAAAGGGGTTCCGTCTGATTTTTTGCAGTGGAGTTCGTAGTTTTGCAGGTATCCGTCTTGCGCGAGGGCGTCGAGTACCTTTGGGCGATCGGCGGGGTTGACGTAAAAGTCTGGGGTGCGACAGCCGATCAATTCTTCTAGGGGTATGTTTAGCAGAGAAGCCAATTGAGCGTTTGCATAAAGTATTAAGCCGTCCGAGAGACGAGAAACCAATACCGGAACGGGAGTTGCCGAGGCGATCGCCCGAAACTGCTGTTCGCTTTCGCGCACCGCCAACTGAGCTTGAGAGAGCAAGTGAGCTTCCATCGTATCCGAATGTTGGGTGGTAGTCTCCAGCAAGATTTCTAGATCGGACTTTTCACATTTCAAGTTTTCTAGTTCCGCACTCAGTCGTTGAACGTCCAGAAGTAGCTGTTCTCTCGATGGTTCTTCCTGCATAGCAATTGAAAATTGGTAATTTTTAGTCTGTGCTGAAGTTTTTTACAGTTTGGTGCTAACTTATATTTGCATGGTTCTTCAGGCGCCCTCATCCTGGTTGCCCAAGGCGGGATAGGCGAACACCTTTACCTTGTGCGATTTACTATTCCAATTCTAAGTGCAAGGAAGGCATCAGCCGCTGCAAGTTCTTCAGCGATTTTCCCTGCCATGGTATCTGTTTTGAGCCTTGTATGGTAATTTGAATATTTTTTAGCTGGCGCACTTCGATCGCAAATCTTGATATAATGTTAATTCCTGAACTATTTAAAAATTCTAGTTTTCGCAAGTCTAGAGTAATCATATTAGGCGAAGAGTCCGTCACTTCGTTTAGCAGATCGACGATCGGCGCGTATTCTTCCATCTGGCCGATCCGAAACGAGCCGCAGCAGGTAACTGTTTGGGTAGCGCGATCGTACTCAATGCTGTAATCTTTGGTCTGAATATTCATACTTTTGTCACTTGTCGGTTATGAACGGTAAAAGGGCTTTGGCTGCGGGAGCGAGGATGGAGAGTCAGTCGATTTTAGATTTAAAAATTGAAGAATGAGAGATTTGCTACTCCATAGATGAATCTGGGAGCAGGAACCTAATTCTCAAATTTGGGGTGGCTGGCGACTCCTATCTGGCACTTCTATCCGTGTTTGGGCGGAGTCACCGAATAGCAGGGGTTTGAAGCCCTTACTCAGGTCGGCAGATTGTGATAAGAACGGACTGTTGAATCTCCGTTCTTATCACTTCGCTGTCAACTGTCAACTGTCAACTGTCAACTGTCAACTGTTTAAGCTGGCACGATCCAAGCTGGGCCGTTTGCCTTTGTTTGTCTAACTTGCACTGGATATAATGCCAACTGTATCATTGTCAGAGGGTACTTAGGAGTGTTTTTGGGGATTGATCTGTTGCGATGCAATTTGAAAAAAATCGTGTAACTGTAGACCAGCTCTAAACCCTGGTAGTCATCAATTATTGCCAATCTTAAATCTTCTATACTCCAACAATGTAATGCGAAAATTGTATAAGTTGTCAAGGTAGACGAGACCTGATTTTGCTGAAGCGATCGCGATCGATCGATTCTGTTTTTTAGATTGAGTTGCCATTGACAAAATCACCAAAATGTGAGAAATATTTCATACCTGGTACAGCAGTAAGTTGGAGAATATTTAATGGCAATTTCAGAAATTACAGAAAAGCTTTTGGCTGCTAAAAAAGCTAAGGGAATTAGTTTTGCCGAGTTGGAAAAAGTTTTGGGTCGCGACGAAGTTTGGATTGCGGCGGTTTTTTACCGTCAAGCTACCGCATCGGTCGATGAAGCCGAGAAAATTGTCTCGGCTTTGGGATTGGATGGCGAGACGGCTGCGGTGCTCTGCGAACCTCCGTTAAAAGGTTCTTTGGATCCAACAGTTCCGGTTGACCCGTTGATTTATCGCTTCTATGAAATTATGCAGGTGTACGGGATGCCGCTCAAAGCAGTGATCCACGAAAAATTCGGTGACGGGATTATGAGCGCGATCGACTTTAGTTTGGATGTCGAGAAAGAAATAGACCCAAAAGGCGATCGAGTGAAAATAATTATGTCGGGAAAATTTTTGGAATACAAAAAATGGTAAGCCCGTGCCGCTTTGCTTCAAGGGAAAATAAAAACTTCAAAATTTGGTTGCATGAGTCATGAGTCATGAGTCATGAGTGATGGATCAAAAGTGTTAACTTAGAAATAGAGAGCGCGAAGCTTGAGCAGGCAAAAAATTGAGACAAGCCCCTGACTTAACTCGTGTAGAGCCCCAAGTTTTAGACGAAGATTCAACCTCCCAAATTTATCCGTGGAGTAAATCTAAAATCTAAAATCTAAAATCTAAAATCGACTGACTGGCTTGGGTGTCCGTTCGGGAAGCCTTTCTAGGGCAGAGAATCGGTCGATTCCGGCGCAACTGGGCCAGTCTAACAAGCAACCGCAACCGTAAAGTAAGAGGCTAAATATGTCAAAATATGACTCCCATCTCAGATGCTCCTTTTGCGGCAAATCGCAGGAGTACGTCCGCAAGTTAATAGCTGGGCCCGGCGTGTACATTTGCGATGAATGCGTGGAACTGTGCAATGAAATTTTAGAAGAGGAGTTTTTTGACTCCAGCAAAACAATTGGTCAACAGATTCCCCAGTCAGAGGTGCGAGAGTCTCAGGGACAAGGAACGAAACGCCCGAGTCGATCGAGCAAATCGAAAATTGTTCTAGCGCAAATTCCCAAACCCACAGAAATTAAACAGCATTTAGACAACCACGTCATCGGCCAGCACTCAGCCAAAAAAGTCCTGTCTGTAGCAGTTTACAACCATTACAAGCGCTTGAGCGTAGACCAAGCCAAAGACAGCGGCAAGTCTTCCCCCGACAGCGATGTGGAACTGCAAAAATCCAACATCATGCTAGTCGGGCCCACAGGTTGCGGCAAAACCTTGTTAGCGCAAAGTTTGGCGCAAATGCTCGAAGTCCCGTTTGCGGTAGCCGATGCGACGACGCTGACAGAAGCTGGATATGTCGGCGACGATGTAGAAAATATCTTGCTGCGGCTGTTGCAAATGTCAGATTTTGATGTCGAATCGGCGCAGCGCGGGATTATTTATATTGATGAAATTGACAAGATTGCTCGCAAAAGCGAAAACACTTCGATAACCAGAGATGTATCGGGAGAGGGAGTGCAGCAAGCGCTACTAAAAATGTTGGAAGGAACGGTGGTTAACGTGCCCCCGCAAGGTGGCCGCAAACATCCTTACCAAGATTTTATTCAAGTTGACACGAGCAAGATTCTATTTATTTGTGGCGGTGCTTTTGTCGGTTTAGAAAAAATAGTTGACCAGCGTTTGGGTAAAAAATCTTTGGGCTTTATTCAGCCAACAGAAACTGAAAGCAACTCGACTTTGCCGGCAAAAGATAAGCGGGCGGCTGATATTTTGCAGCAGGTACAGCCGGATGATTTGGTTAAGTTTGGTTTAATTCCTGAGTTTGTGGGGCGGATTCCGGTGGTGACGGTGATTTCGCCGCTGGATGAAGCGGCGTTGATGCAGATTTTGACTGAACCCCGGAATGCGCTGGTGAAGCAGTATCAGAAGCTGTTGAAGATGGATAGCGTGGAGTTGGAATTTGAGCCGGATGCGCTGCGGGCGATCGCGCAGGAGGCCTACCGACGCAAAACCGGCGCGAGAGCTCTCCGCAGCATTTTAGAGGAGTTAATGCTCGATGTGATGTACGAATTGCCTTCTCGCAAGGATGTGGCTCACTGTACGATTACGAAGGAAATGGTCGAGAAGCGATCGACTGCCGAATTGCTGTGGCATCCCGCTTGGCACAAACAGCACGAAACAGCTTAATTTTTAGAGTGTGCAGTGCGCACCTACAAGCCGTAAGGTTGCGCATTGCCTGCGAAGATTTTAGGATCTGTCGATCGGTTACAGTCAAATAAAATGAGTTCTAATCAATCAGGTGGCGATGAGTCAGTAACTAATCAGTCACCATTAGCCAAACTACTCTGTGGAAATGTCGTTCCTGATGGAGGTGAAATTGATGAGGTTCTAAGTCATTTATCCGCGTCAATTGATAATGTTGTTAAAGAGCTAGTAACACTCCAATCCCTCAGTGATAACCAAATTTCATTATTTGCCCCATTTTTAGGGAGAAGTATACTGGAATTGGGATGTACCGCACTAATTGCGAGGCTCGATCCTTTTAGAGTCCTCCTCCTTAGGGAATGTCAAAAGCAGCCCAATTATCGAATAGATAAGGCTAATAAGTCCTCTATACGTTGGCAAGGTGATGTTTTCGCGGACAAGGTTACGGATCTTTGGGCTGATAAGTCACTGCAAAACCCTACTAGAGCTTTGCTTGGAGATTATTATAAGACACTAATATGGTCTGCTAACTTTGATAAGCTGTTGGATGCAATCAGAGATGTCAGCGGGGATGAATGGATAGTCAATCTTAGAACAAAAGATTTTGAAAGATTCTATCCTGAAACTTTAAATGATTTTTCAAGTCTCTACTCTGAACTTTCAAAAGGAATACATCACGAACTGGTGATTCCTTTAAGTTCAGCATTGGATCGAGAAACAACTCAACGACTGATAGAGAAAACTGTTCGTAATATCGCTACCCTTGGGTTAATTGTTTCTGTAGTCAGTCATGCACTGAATAAACTCGATATTCAAGTAGCGATCGCAGCTTATAAAGAAATTCAAGAAATGGGAGTTTTCTAATGGTTAATGCTATTTCTGAAAATCCATCACTGATTTTAGCAGCAGAAGATTGTTCGCCTGAAGAGTTTGAGCAACTGCATTATTTCTCAAAACAAGAGCAGCGTTTTATTTCTAATTTGATTGCTCACGGCCCAGTGTTATTAAAAGGGGCACGTGGTAGTGGAAAAAGTGCGCTTATGATAGAAGCATCGAGAAGAATGTATCCTGAAAAAAATCTAAGCTCTGCATTTGGCATATACATCAGTCTTCGTCATCTTGAATTACTCAGAAGTGAAGGTAAGAAGTATGAAATAATGTTATGCCAGCTAATAATTGATGCCGTAAATAAGGCTGTTATTAAAGCAGGTAATTTCTTTGAGTTTGAAGCTTTGCCAAACATCACATCACTTCAGAGAAAATTATCTAGTTTATCGAGTGCATCTGGGAAAAGGATAGTTATTTTATTTGATGACGCGGCTCACATTGGTCGGGAAGCTCCGCTGCATGAATTTTTCGATATATTTCGGACTTTATCGAGCAGTACAATATCATGTAAAGCTGCTATTTACCCTGGAGTTACTAATTTTGGAACAAGGTTTGATGTATATAATGATGCTACGGTGATCGATGTTTCAAGGAATGATGAACTACAAGACTATAATACCAACTTTGCCGAGATAATTAGAAAAAGGTTTTATCAGCGACTTCCTGAAGAGTCTTTCTCTGGTCAATTGACTTTAGAAAATGTTGCGGGGTTTATGGGACGGGCTGTACTTGGAAACATGAGGGGATTTATATTTGCATGGAATAGTCTGTCGGGAAACTGTGGAGAAAACAAGATTAATTTAGCCCATATAACCAAGACACTGATAGACCTTGCCAGTAATTACTATTGGCCCTTGATTGAAGAGCTTAAGCCCAAACTTGGCATATATGCACCAATGCTCGATCCTGCAACGGAGATTGCAGAATCAATATTTCAGCAGGCTGGTGAGCAAAATAAGCAGAATGTACTTATTTTAAGAGAAATTGCACAACGTCTATCAAAGCCGTTAGAACTACTTGAATATACTGGATTTATTTCAATTCGAGATGTTTCACGGGCAATGAAATCGAGAGGACGAGGAACAAGATATAGCTTGAATCTATGCACATTGTTGGAAAAAACTACGAAAGCTCGGGTTACTAATGAAATTTATACTAGGTGGTTAAATGGGCAAAATGAGAGAAATGAGCCTTTAGAATTACACAAAGCAAGTGAATTGTTTAAAATTCAATTGCCTGAATTACCTGAGCATGGCGAAATGCTAATCTTAGAGGAAGATATTAGCAAACTCGAAAAATCTCAGGCATATCGTTATGGACTCACCCAGCATAAAATTGATATACTAAAAGATGCTGGGTACGTCACTGTGTCAAAATTAGCAGAAGCCAGCGACGAGTCTTTGTTAAACCTTAGAGACATAGGTTCGGAAAGCTTAAAGCGAATCCGCAGTACAGTTGCTCAAGCGATCTGGATGTAACCAAAAGCTAATACCAGTTCCCTAAAAATAGGTGACGCGGCCGCCCAAACTATTGTATCCGAGTTCGCGGGTTACTTGATAGCCATGTGTGGAAAAGTCGGGAAAAGCGTTCATAAGGTTTGTAGTGAGGACTTCAGTCCGCAGAAATATCAGAGGACTAAAGTCCTTACTACGAACCGGGTTAATTTATGTGGGTAGATATTAAAACTTGCTGTTACCAAGATAACTTTTTTGGGAAAGGGCGGCAAGCGTTCATAAGGTTTGTAGTGAGGACTTCAGTCCGCAGAAATATCAGAGGACTAAAGTCCTTACTACGAACCGGGTTAATTTATGTGGGTAGATATTAAAACTTGCTTTTACCAACATAACTTTT
>NZ_JAHRFA010000023.1:12588-66570 GCF_020883045.1 Microcoleus sp. CAWBG58
TAGTGAGGACTTCAGTCCGCAGAAATATCAGAGGACTAAAGTCCTTACTACGAACCGGGTTAATTTATGTGGGTAGATATTAAAACTTGCTTTTACCAACATAACTTTTTTGGGAAAGGGCGGCAAGCGTTCATAAGGTTTGTAGTGAGGACTTCAGTCCGCAGAAATATCAGAGGACTAAAGTCCTTACTACGAACCGGGTTAATTTATGTGGGTAGATTCCGAGTTCGCGAGTTACTTGATAGCCATGTGTGGAAAAGTCGGGAAAAGCGTTCATAAGGTTTGTAGTGAGGACTTCAGTCCGCAGAAATATCAGAGGACTAAAGTCCTTACTACGAACCGGGTTAATTTATGTGGGTAGATATTAAAACTTGCTTTTACCAACATAACTTTTTTGGGAAAGGGCGGCAAGTGTGGTAGGATTTGAATTCGCGATCGGTTCTAGCGGGGAGCAGCCGCCAGAGGAAACGGGGAAAGTTCGGTGCAAGTCCGGCGCTGTCCCGCAACTGTAACGAGGTTTGTACAAGGACTTTAGTCCTTTACCTCTCAAGTCAGAATGCCCGCCGATATCTAAGTCACTTTTGAACGCATCTACGAGGTATGGATGATGAATGGAACTAAACGTAACACGGTTTTACGTACAAAACACTGTCTTTTGGTTTGCACTGCTTGCGCTAGTGTTTGGAAAGATGGCAAGCGCGAAGGTAAAAGTGGCGGCCAACAATTCATGGAAGATTTATCGAAACTCGCTCAAGATTGGGAATTATCCGAGCAATTTGATATTCGGGAAGTTGAGTGCATGAGTGCTTGCAGTCACTCTTGTGCGGTCTCTTTTGCTGCTGCTGGAAAGTATACTTATCTGTTTGGTGATTTGCCTTTCAATGAATCGGAAAGCGTCGAAGCTGTGCTCGAATGCGCGGGTCAATACTATGCGAAACCGGATGGTTTGTTGCCTTGGTCTGAGCGTCCTCAAGCTCTGAAAAAAGGTGTTTTAGCTAAGATTCCACCGTTGGGAAATTAGAGATAAAAGTTCAATACCGTTTACTTAAGACTGTTCTGGGGGTAAAACCCTATGAAAAATAGATACGGAGATTGCTTCGTTCCTCTCTTCGGACAATCTTAAGTAAACTGTATTGAGATATAGCATTTCTAAAAAAGATTGAGGTATGATTGGCAGCTTGTATAACCACTAGACTAAGAGGGCTAAAGCCCAACAACGTACCTTATAAGAGGGCTAAAGCCCAACAACGTACCTTATAAGAGGGCTGAAGCCCAACAACGTACCTTATCTTTCTGATAAGCGCTATATCTTTCATAAAGCTGGTGTTAAATTGCCTAATTTTATGGAACAATCCGCTGTTGAAATTCAAATAGATTAGGACTTTTCGGATCGTAAGTAGCGCGCAACCAATGCACGTTGGGAGAACCAAAAGTTTCAACTCTAGTAAAGTTTTGCAATCTCGGGAGTTGAGTGTCATCGTCAAAACGGGGTAAAGGTTTATCGATGCGGAAATAGTGAGTATCGCCGTGTACGAATACGACTTGTCCTGGAAAATTGCGCGTTTCTGCTTCCAGAGTTGCGATAAAATCGTTGTAGCCGCTTCTTCTTTTGTCTGCCGGATCGAGTTCAAATCCCGGATTTGCCTGTGCAATTAATATGATTCCTTTGCTGTTGCTGCGTTTGGCTGAGGCAAAAGATTCTTTAATCCAGGCTAAATTAGCAAAATTGCGATCGCCATATTCTTTATCTTGTTCGGGCGTGCGGCCAAAATTGTTGTTGCTTCCGGGCATATTAATCGCCAAAAACACAATTCCATGATAATTCCAGCGGACATTTTCGCGATATTTAGCAAACTGCGGGTTTTCGCTTTGACGGGTGAGGGTTAAGGTGCGCTTTCCCAAACTTTGAGTACCTTTGCTGAAGATTTCCCGGAGTTTAGCAAGCCTTTCTATTGGATCGTAACTGCCGTTATTTGAACGGTGACAGTCAGTCCAATCATTATCGCCATAGGTGAGAATAAACGGGATCTCAAATTTTTCAAATAACTGCTTGCTTTTAAGGAAAGCTGCATCGTCGCAGACAGTGTAACCGTTTTTGATGTCGCCGTCGTGGACGACAAATCCTGCGGGCGATCGATTGATATCGGCAATCAAATTTGGAAATTTTGCTTCTTGTTCTGCACTGTAGGGCAAATCGCCAATCAAGGCAAATTCAAAAGGTCGATCGCCGGAATCCTGAGCATAAGTTAAAACACCGAAACTCGCAATCGAAACAAAAACAATAAAGGCAATAATTAAATATTTTTTATTCATCTTTGGGTAGTAACAAATTTATTCATGATATCATAGATGCCGATAAATTCCTATTGAAAGTTATGAAGTTTCGTCGGTTGCTTTCGCTAATTGCCGTGGTTTCGATCGCAAGCTGCGACATCCAAACGCCAAAAACTAACACACAAAGTACAGATAGCCGTAGCTTGCGGGGCTCCCAGCCATCGCCAATTGCAACACCTGCACCGGCTAAACCTAAGTCTGAGATTAAAGAAGCGCAACTAATTGCTGTCGGCGATATCATGATGCACATTACCCAAACGATCTCGGGCTACGATGCAAAAAAGCAAACATACAATTTTGACAGCTTCTTCGCACCAGTTAAAAGTATCTTGTCAAAAGGCGATTGGGTAACGGGAAACCTGGAAACACCTTTAGCGGGCGAAGATGCGGGCGGATATACGGGATATCCGCTATTTAATGCACCGGCTCAATTACTGGATGCTGCCAAAAAAGCTGGCTTTAATATCTTGACAACGGCAAACAATCATGCTTTGGATCGGGGCGAAATAGGGGTAATCAGGACGATCGCAAATTTGGGCGATCGCAAAATTGCGTCAACAGGGACAGCCAAATCGAAAGCAGCGGCTGATAAGATTTTAATCGTCACCAAAAACAACATATCGCTAGCCATGCTAGCCTACAGCTACGGCACAAACGGCATCCCGATACCGAAAGGCAAAGATTACCTAGTTTCGCTAATCGACGAAAAAAAGATTGTCAAAGACATCGCCAAAGCCCGAAAAAAAGGAGCAGATGCGATCGCAATTTCCCTGCATTTTGGCGACGAATATCAGCGACAGCCAAATCCCCAACAAAAGCAATTAGTTGAAAACCTCTTAAAAGCTGGTGCAGATATCATTCTCGGCAGCCATCCCCATGTCGTCCAGCCTTACAAAATATTTAAGTTCAAAGGAAAGAATGGGAAAACAAGAAAAGCCGTAGCAATTTATTCTATGGGAAACTTCATTTCCGGTCAGAATCAAAAATATACAGACTTAGGCGTAATTTTGCAAGTAAATATCCGCAAAACATTTCCCGAAAAAACCACAGAAATTACCAATGTAAAAACCCATCCTACTTGGGTTCACCGCTACACTCTGAACAATAAATCTAAGTATCGCGTTTTGCCGTTAGAAACAACCGTCACTCAGAAAAAAGATAAAGATGCGCTGCTAGCAACATCGCAGTATCCAGTTTTAAAAGCATATCTACAAGATATGAAGAATCATCTTAACTCATTGAACAGCACTCCGAAAAAAAAATAAAATAGGTTCGTAGTGAGGACTTCAGTCCTTCTTTATGCGGACTAAAGTCCTCACTACAAACCTGCGGACTAAAGTCCTTCTTGCGGGCTAAAGTCTTCATGGGTGTATCTAGTTTGTGAAGAGGGCGAAGCATGAGCGCATATAAGTTATTAGTTATAATCCCATATTGATTGCGGTCATGCGATACCCCTACAAACATATTTGCCAAAATCAGATGCACCCGTCCTCACTAATAACCTGCGGACTAAAGTCCTCACTACGAACCTTTCCTCACTACGAACCTGCGGACTAAAGTCCTCACTACGAACCTGTTGTCTTTAAATGTATAATTTGTTTTACTTCATCTGCTGAATCAGCCAATCAATCGCCCCGGTTACATCAGTAACCTGCTCAACATTGGGAATCGGAGTTCGTTGCACCATTACAACAGGAATACCTAACTCCCTCGCTGCGATAATTTTCGGATATGTCGCAGCGCCACCGCTATTTTTGCTAACAATTGTATCAATCTGATATTCCAAGAGCAATTGCCGCTCGTCTGCCAATGAAAAAGGCCCCCTTGCTAATAATAATTCACCATGAGGAACAAGAGTATTTTCTGCCGGAGGATCGATCGCCCGCATTAAACACCAAACACCCTCCAAACCCGCAAACTGGGTTAATTCCTGCCTCCCAATGGTGAGAAACACCCGCTGAGAATGCCCTGACAAAGCCCTTGCAGCCTCCGAGTGGCTGGCGGCTTCAATCCAGCGATCGCCCTCCACGGCCTCCCACGCAGGGCGCACCAGCATCAAATGAGGCACATGACACTCAGTCGCAGCCACCGCAGCATTGGCTGAAATCTGTGCTGCAAACGGATGAGTCGCATCGATTAAAAAGTCGATCGGGCTACAACGCAAAAACTCAGCCAGCCCAGCCGCCCCACCAAACCCCCCAATCCGCACCATACCCGTTTTTGGGGTCAAAGGCTGTTTAGTCCGCCCTGCAAGCGAAGATATCACCTCGATATCAGCAATTTGAGAAGCTCTGGCAGCTACTTCAACAGCATCACCCGTTCCGCCCAAAATTAATAAGCGTTTTTTCATAAAATTAGTCCTAACATATCGAACCAATAGCCGGAATTTTGGTTAATAATATCTTTAAGTAAAGTTTCAACTGCCACCAAAGATGATTCGCTCACTTTTCACATTTTTTACAGTATTAATTGTAACCGGGTTAGTTTGGTTGGGAAATATCACGCCCGCCGCCGCACAAGTACAACCAACAGATCTCACCCCTCAGCAGCAGGAATTAGGAGAACTTGTTCAGAAAGCTTTTGCAGCTACCAACGAAGGCAAATTTCCCGCCGCAGAAACTTTGTGGACAGAAATTATTGACAAATTTCCCTCACAAGCCGCCGCTTGGAGCAACCGAGGCAATTCGAGAGTCAGCCAAAACAAACTACAATTAGCAATTGCTGACTACGAAAAGGCGATCGAACTAGCTCCCAACGCCCCCGATCCTTACCTAAATCGCGGCACAGCCTTAGAAGGTTTAGGGCGCTGGGAAGAAGCCATCGCTGACTACAATCACGTACTAGAATTAGACCCCCAAGATCCAGCCGCCTACAACAACCGAGGTAACGCCGAAGCAGGTTTGGGGAAATGGGAAATAGCAATTAAAGACTACAGCAAAGCTTTTGAATTAGCACCAGAATACGCGTTTGCTCGTGCCAATCATTCCCTCGCGCTTTATCAAAACGGGCAAACCAAAGAAGCAATTCGCAACATGAAAAACATTGTCCGCAGATATCCCCAATTTGCTGACATGAGAGCTGCTCTAAGTGCGTGTCTTTGGGAGGCCGGACAGCGCGGCGAAGCTGAGAGCAATTGGGTAGCCGCAGTCGGCCTCGATTCCCGCTACAAAGACCTCGATTGGGTGGCAAAAAACCGCCGCTGGCCGCCAGTTGTAGTTAGCGCCTTAGACAAATTCTTGAACTTGAAATAATCTTTAAATGGTTCGTAGTGCGGACTTTAGTCCGCAAAATGCTGCGGACTTTAGTCCGCACTACGAACCGGTTGGCTTCTTACTTAACTAATTCTCCAATTCGTGCGGCAGTCAACTCTTCGACATTGTTGAAAACTGCGGCAGCACCAGCTTTTTTCAGCGCCGCAGCATAGGCTTCGCAACGAGCAGAATCATCCAAAACGTGAGGTGGCAAAATTCCTGCACCCAGCCAAACTCGATTCGGTTGTAATTCCCGCGCTTTCACCACGGTGTAAATATCGGCAACCGTATCTCCGGCGTAAATCACGGGCAAATTTTTGTCTAAACCGTGCAGATTTTCCAACTGTTCAATAGTTGCGAAAAGCCCAGTCGGATCTGGTTTTCCCGGTGCATCTTCCATCGCGACTAACACGGGGGAATTTAAGCCGAGTTTTCCTGACAAAACATAAGCTGCTTCATCGCGCATCGCGCCACTAAAAAATCCCCAAGCAACGCCTCCAATTGTTAAATTTTCCAGGTAAGCTGGATTTAACAGCAGCGGTTCGTCACAAATGTAACCAGTCCAATTTTTATCGTCATTCCCGCGATAGCGACTTTGGAAAAAAGCGACTAATTCGTCATATTTGAAATCGAGTTGATTTCGCGATCGCCCAATGCCCTCAAAATAACGGCAAACTAACTCCAAAGACGCCTCCCAGTCATTATTCCAGACTCCCTCAGACTTCAGAGAGTCGATATCGATCGAACTCGGGCGAAAAGCACCAGCCGTGAAATGTTCTACCGCATCTGCGATCGCCCGCCGATAGGAACCGGACACATCCCGCACCACACCATCAATGTCAAAAACTAAAATAAATCTGCTCATAACTTAATTATCCTTCTAGCTGGGGCGAGTGAGTGCACAAATTTTATTGGTTTCGGGCCCCTAAGCAGCGGGAAACCCAGCCCTCCGACAAAACTTTTAATCGCCGATGAGCCATTATTGAACAGAACGTGCTACGCTTAGCGATTGTAGAAATTTTTAATAAGTTCGATCGGAACCCTGGAGGTTTGCTTGTCCAAGTTCATCTTAAAAGTTCTCTGGCTAGAAGAGAATGTTGCCCTCGCCGTTGACCAAGTTGTCGGTAAAGGAACTAGCCCGCTGACAGCTTATTTTTTCTGGCCCCGCAAGGATGCGTGGGAAGAACTCAAAAACGAACTCGAAGCCAAACACTGGATTGCTGACAACGATCGCGTCGAAGTCCTCAACCAAGCTACAGAAGTAATCAACTACTGGCAAGAAGAAGGCAGACGGCGCCCGATGACTGAAGCTCAGTCAAGGTTCCCCGAAGTGACTTTTACCGGCAGCAACTAAGCCTAGCTTTCAGTTGCTACCCAGATAAATTGCCTGTGATGGCTGACAGGAGAACGAGAGAGGGGGAGAAGGCGAGAGGATTTGCTTTTTCCACCTCGTCCTGAAAAATACACTTTAAATGCGCTACAGCCGATCGATATCTTAAATATCATCTCCGAAAAACAAGTTTGTAGTGAGGACTTTAGTCCGCATCAATTTTTGCGGACTAAAGTCCTCATTACAAACCGCATTTTTTGACGGTAATCTGGTTCTTTAACAATTTGTATTTATGGTTTGTATCAAAGTCTCCATCCCCTTAAATCCCCCTTAAAAAGACGAATTTTGACGCTCACTATTGTCCCCCCCTTAAAAATGGGGGTTAGGAGGGATTGAACCCCTAATCGTCAAACAGCAGACTCCTACATTTAACGTGCGCGCTTGTTGACACCAATAGCCTCTTCCTTCTTCCTTCTTCCCTCTTCCTTCTTCCTTCTTCCCTCTTCCTTCTTCCTTCTTCCTTCTTCCCTCTTCCTTCTTCCTTCTTCCTTCTTCCTTCTTCCCGGAACTTATGGGCGCCGAAAGCACGATCGACCAAACCGAACAAATGCCGCTGGTAGTCAATCCCGACATTCTCCAGCAAGCCATCCTCTACAAAATTAACACTCGCGTCACCGCACGCGGAGAATTAGTTTTTCCCTGCGTACCGGGAATGGTAAACCACTATCTCAAGTCAATCGAAAAGCTATTTACCACCCTCGACAGACCCCTTCCAGAAGACCGTAAAGAGGAACTCAGGAAGCTTTTAGCGACTAAATTAGAACAAGGCTACCGCACCTCCACAGCATCGATGATGATTCTGCAATACGAATCTGTGCAGCCGCCACAAACAGGTTTAGCTTGCAAAGTAATTGTCACTACTTCAACAGTAGGAGAACAATATAAAAGCTGGGTTGACACCAGAGAACCGCCTCTATTTGGTTCCCATCCCGATGCAAAATTGATGGCAACGGCTGCTAAATTGGGAAATCCCGATCGCATCCGCATCTTAGACGTAGGCGCTGGTACTGGGCGCAATACCTTACCGCTGGCGAGATTGGGCTATTCTGTAGATGCGATCGAGCTAACCCCAGCTTTTGCAGAACAATTGCAAGCAGCCGCCACCGCCGAAAACCTTCCCGTTACAGTAACAGAAGGCGACGTACTCGATCCCTTAATGCGGATGAAACCAGCCCGCTACCAGTTAGCAGTCGCCGCCGAAGTCATCTCACATTTTCGAGACATCGATCAAGTACGGCTTTTCCTTGCCAAAATGTGCGATTTCCTCTGTCCCGGAGGCGTGTTGCTGTTCAGCACATTCTTAACCGTCGGCGACTACCAGCCAGACGCCCTCGTGCGACAAGTTGCACAACTTTCATGGTCTACTTTATTCACGCCCCAAGAGCTCGCCGCCGCCATGGAAGGCTTACCCTTAGTCCAAATATCCGACGAATTGGTGTGGGAATACGAACGCCACCACCTGCCAAAAGAAGCCTGGCCACCAACGCCTTGGTTCCCGAGTTGGGCCACAGGTAGAGATGTCTTCCCGATGGCAAATGGACGGCCGCCCATGGAATTGCGCTGGATTTTGTGCCGTCGCAGCTAATACCATTTTCGATCTGAGGTACGTAGTTGCGCTTCAGCGCTCTTTATAATCTCAGGAAAGAGCGAAGACAGCACAACTTCGATCTGAGGTACGTTGTTGCGCTTCAGCGCTCTTTATAATCTCAGGAAAGAGCGCTAAACCGCAACTACGTACCTTTTTTTTAATGGTGTTTCTGTAAAATCCAGATCCACCCGGAGCGAAGACAGCGCAACTACGTACCGAAGAGAGCGAAGACAGCGCAACTACGTACCTAAGAGCGCCCAAGCGCAACTATGTACCTTGATTGTTCGGTCTGGGACTGATTTATAAGCTATCCCAGCAATCAGAATCTTTGATATAGCACGATACTTCGATCGAGTCTTTTTATTCCCACAGCATAAACACGATTTGTTGTCAAATGTTACGGAGCAGTTACACAATAATTTACAAATATATATATTAAAATGTAAACATAGCGAAGTAAAATCGCCCGTGGGTGAGAAACCCGGTTGCTTATTAGATCCTATCTTGGCAAACCTGTGATTGCTTGCGATAAATTGGGTCGATCTGGCGTTGAAATTACGTAAAATTCGATACGCCATCTAAAATCTGTGCAACTATACTTAACAATGAATCAACAAAACCTATTCCTCCAGATAGACGACACTTTAGGGGAAGAGGATTAAACCATAGATTAGCTCGCTAATTGGCGAAGCTCCTGAGACACAAATATGCTTTTAACACGTCCACTACAAGCGTTTGGAGCAATCTTCGGGCACAAACCTTTCACAAAAAGATCGATCGAGCAAAAAACCAGTAAAAATTATTTAGAGGGGAATAGTTATCCCGCTCCAAACCAACAACTTGACTGGTATATCATCCAACTGGAAACGCTGATGAGTAACGCAAAATCTAACTGCACGGATAGAGAGATTGCCGCTTGGCTGCGGGGATTGCTGACAATTGCTTGGGCTGACGGCAACTTTGACGAAAACGAGCAAAAAATGATTGCTAGCCTGACTCAGGATGAACTAAATCCGGTATCTTTTGAGACCGGTTTTGAACCGATTACCGCAGAGGAACTAGCTGCTGTATTAGGGACAGGCACAGCCAACGGGGAGAATTTTTTAAGAACAGCAGTCATGGTAGCCTTAGCAGACGGTACTTACTCTCTGAGCGAAGACGAGGTACTTTACAAGTTTTGCACAGCTCTGGGTCATAACGTGGAGGCGATCGAATCTCTGCGACACACGATCGAAGATAGCAGCACGCAGCCGCAGGAATCAAGCAGCCAAACAGCCGTTGATTATGCAGCAACACCGCTTTCTGGGCGGCCTCAACCTCAGCAGAAAAATGTCCTGACACCCGTGAAAGACTGGCTTGACGGCTGGGAAGTTCACGATCCGAGAGTGGCACGTTTTGTCTGCAAAATGATTCCACCGCAGTGTCCGTTTGAACGAGATGTCGTATTATTCGGCCGCAAAATTGTCCACATTCCGGCGATGTGCAAACTTAACCCGCTGTACGAACAATTGGTGGGGATGCGCTTTCGAGCTCTCTGCTATTTGGCAGATGATTGTAAGGAAGATATATCGTCATATTGTTAAGAGTCATTAGTCATTGGTCATTAGTCATTAGTCATTGGGCATTGGGCATTGGGAAGAAGGCTCGCACAGGGCATTGGGCATTCTTGTCAAATGTTCGATTAATGACTGCTTTCGTATAGTAAACGATTTCTTGTAAATTCCTTGAAGATAGCGGTAGACATTGATAGTATGTAATCAACAAAAAACCACCGTGTATGACGAATTCCAATACATTGGATACGGACTCAACTTCACGCGCCAAGAAATTCTTGCCTTTTTGGGACAAGTCATGTCAGGAGATATCGAGACAGTTGTGGTCGTCGAGCGCTTTGACCTACTCGCGCCCAGGAGTTGACAGATCCATATTATCAAGTGGATCTGTCAACAGCAAAATTGCTAACTCCTGGTTCTGTGCCGAACAGACTTATCTCCCCAACCAGAAATGGTTGAAGATATCCTATGAATCATCCAGGCTGACGATTGCGGACTCTACTCCCAGCGTCAAGACAAATCTACTATCCAAAAAGATCAGAGTCTACCCGGAAACAAAACTAGCTCAGAAATGGCGGACATGGATAGCCGCAAGCAGATGGTGTTACAATCAAGCAATTGCCATTCTCAAAAATGAAAAAATCGGTAAATATGAATTGCGTAAACGCATCATGGATTCAGCACCTGAATGGGTGTCTCAACAGCCATACAACCCGCGTCAACTAGCAGTATTTCAAGCCTGCGAAGCACACAAAGCAGCTTGTAAATCCCAAGGTACAGCCAAATTTAGAAGTTGTAAAGCTCCTACTCAAACTATTAGGTTTCAAACAGCAAACTGGAAATCAAACACATTCTATCCGCGCGAAACCAAAGGCTTGTCTTTTAAAGCGTCTGAAGCAATAGTGGAGGTAATGCAACACGAACCAACCCTTAGTATTATCAACGATCAATGGTTTATCTGCTATGCGGTTGACACTGTTGCACCGCCTCCGACTCAATCCGAATTAGCGATTGCCTTAGACCCGGGAATCAGAACATTTATGACAGGATTTGACGGTCATAATATACTGAAATTAGGCAAAAGTGATATCGGTCGCATTTATCGGTTAGCCAGACATTTAGACAAGTTGATGTCTCGGCTCGGAAAAAGCAAAGGTAGTCAGTTTAAGCGGCTGCGGTATCGATCGAGAAAAGTAGCAGCCAGGATTCGTGTTAAGATTAAGAACTTAGTTTCGGAATTGCACAATAAGGCGGCTAATTACCTAGTTAGCAAGTATAAGTTAATTTTCTTGCCAACATTTGAAACGCAGCAAATGGTAAAAAAGGGTAAGCGAAAACTTGCCACGAAGACAGCTAGAGCGATGGTAACTTTGAGTCATTATCGTTTTAAACAAACGTTGAAGCATCAAGCATCCAAGTACGGTTGTGTTGTAGTAGACGTGACAGAAGAGTACACCAGTAAGACTTGCTCAAAATGCGGTCATATCCATAGTAAGTTGGGCGGCTTAAAAACGTTTAAATGTCCCGAATGCGGACACACTCTGGACAGGGATTTAAACGGCGCTTTCAATATTCTGTTGAAAGCTTTGAGGGATACCTCCATGTCTGGTAAGCTGGCAGCTTTCCAGATTATGCCATACAGAGTAGATTTGGGTGGATTCCTAGATTTACCGGGTTAAATGTATCTGTAAGTTATTAACTAATGACTACTAATTAGTCCAGTACGATTTGCACTGCGCGCCAAAAGATAAACATTGTACTTGGATCTGGTATCATAACTAATGACTGCTGACTAATGACTGCTGACTAATGACTAATGACTGCTGACTAATGACTATTGACCAATGATTATTGATTAAATTATGCAATTTATCGATCGCGCAGATGTTCAAGTCGCAGCCGGCAAAGGCGGCGATGGGATGGTAGCTTTTCGCAGAGAAAAGTATATACCGGCGGGCGGGCCAAGCGGTGGCACCGGCGGGCGGGGCGGTTCTGTGTTTATGGTGGCGGTGGAAAGCCTGCAAACGCTGCTGGATTTCCAGTACAACCGGATTTTTAAAGGCGAAAACGGGAAGAAGGGCGCGCCGAAGAATATGACTGGTGCTTCAGGAGCCGATCGCACGATCGAAGTTCCCTGCGGTACAGTAGTTTACGATGCGGAAACTCAGGCAATTTTAGCAGATTTGGTGACGCCCGGACAGACTTTTTGTGTTGCCAAAGGCGGTAAAGGCGGTTTGGGAAATAAGTGTTTTCTGACCAATTCTAACCGCGCTCCAGATTATGCACTACCGGGAAAAGAAGGAGAACACAAGTTTTTGCGTTTGGAATTGAAGCTGTTAGCTGAAGTGGGAATTATTGGTTTGCCGAATGCTGGCAAATCAACGCTAATTTCTGCTTTGTCGGCGGCGCGCCCGAAGATTGCAGATTATCCGTTTACAACTTTAATCCCGAACTTGGGCGTAGTCAAAAAACCGACTGGTGACGGTACTGTTTTTGCTGATATTCCGGGATTAATTGCCGGAGCTCACGAGGGCGCGGGTTTGGGTTACGAGTTTTTGCGGCACATTGAACGGACTCGGTTGTTGCTGCATTTAGTCGATATTACTTCTGAAGATCCGATCGCCGATTACATCACAATTCAGGAAGAATTGAAAGCTTACGGGCGAGGTTTGGGCGATCGACCGCAGATTTTGGCGTTTAATAAAGTAGATGCGATCGATCTTGAAGATGAGGAAATTGGAAATGCGATCGCGCGATTGCAGGAAATCAGCGGTGCTCCGGTGTTGATGATTTCGGCTGTGAGTCGAGTTGGGTTGGATGAGTTGATGCACCAAGTTTGGCTGAAACTCGATGAGATGAACGAGAGTGAAGCGGAGGCGCTGTCAGCAGTCGGAGTTTTGTAGTCTGAGGTTGGATTGTTGAGCATTTGCCCGAATTGGCAAGTGTTTTTTTTAAGGCGTCAATTTTTTCGGCTGTATTGCTTGCACAGTATGGGTTTGAGGTGCTCAGCCGAAAAAAGATTCCTGTTTAGGTGGTGACTCGGGCGATCGGGTTTCAAAGTTTTGGATGACTCATCTCAAATCCGGCAATAAGCTATTGGGGATCTAAATTAGATTTTTTGGGCGGGCGATACGCCCAACCCCTACTCCCCACAGGACTTTTCTTAAACTTGACTATACAATTTAAATACACTTCAGCTTATCGGAATTATCAGGCTGAACGGAAATTTAGATAACATCAATTCTGCTCTTCATCCTCCTGTATTCATCTCTCTTATCTCTCTCTGTGTTCTCTGCGTACTCTGTGGTTAAATCATCCTGTATTCATCTAGAAACCATCGGCAAAAATCAAACCTTGTCTCGAAATTTATCGAGGCCGTTGAGGAGCAATTCTAGCCCGAAGTCGAAATCGTGAATACCGTCATAACGACCGTCTATGACGTAATGCGTGAGCCTATTTAAGTAAGGATACTTGTCAGCGGGGATGAGTGAAAGTCCGGTTTGGGCCGCTTCGGAATACTCCGCCGCCTCGAAGGGAAAGTTCAACTCCTGAAGTGTGAATCCATAGATATGACTGTCGATCGCATTCCAAACGCGATCGGCCATCTCCAGCGAAAAGCCAGCCTCGCACAGACAGCCCAGCGTCGCATCCACATAGCGCAACATTGCCGGCCCCACATTAGCCCGCGAGACGATCGCCATTGTCGCCCAGGGATGACGCACCAGCACCTCATGGGCAGAAGTCGCCCGCCGCCGCATGGCAATTTTCCAGTCAACACCCAGACTAGGCACCTCAATCTCGCCGGCAACAATATCGACGATGCCATCGAGGATGTCATCCTTGTTGGCTACGTGGTTGTACAGCGACATCGCCTGGACGCCCAAATTCTCAGCCAGCTTCCGCATCGAGAGGGACTCAATGCCACCCTCGTCAGCCATGCGAATCGCCGCGCGCAGCACCCGTTCCCGGCTTAAAGGGACTTGGGGCGCGGTATTTGAGTCGATCGTCTTAGCCATTTAATTCTTCTCAAATCGATTCTTGAACTATATCTTGACAAACTTACGCCGTAAGTTAGACTTACAGTATAAGTCTAAAGGAGTGACACCATGAAAGCGATCGTTCAAACGGAGTATGGTTCGCCGGATGTCTTGAGTCTGGAGGAGGTCGATCGGCCTGCTGTAAAAGACAATGATGTCCTGGTGCGAGTTTATGGGAGTTCTGTGAATGCAGGGGACTGGCATCTGATGCGCGGAACGCCCTTCATCGCTCGTCTCGCCTTCGGACTCCGCAAACCTAAATTCAAGACACTGGGGATGGATGTTGCTGGACAGGTGGAGGCGGTGGGTGAGAATGTGACGCAGTTTCAACCTGGGGATGACGTGTTCGGTGACATCTCTGAGTGTGGGTTTGGAGCTTTTGCGGAATATGTCTGTGTGCCACAAGAGGCATTGGTAATCAAACCTGCAAATATCAGTTTTGAACAAGCCGCAGCGGTTCCGGCGGCGGCACTGACGGCACTTCATGCCTTATGCAAATCCGGTCAGATTCAGGCAGGACAACGAGTTTTAATTAATGGTGCGTCGGGTGGTGTCGGGTCTTTTGCAGTGCAGATTGCGAAGGCATTTGGGGCTGAGGTGACGGCGGTTTGTAGCACTAAAAAAATGGATATGGTGAGTGCGATCGGTGCAGATCGTATCATTGATTACACCCAAACGGATGTGACGAAAACTGGACAAACCTATGATTTGATTTTGGATGCGGCGGCTTATCGATCGGTCTTTAATTATCTGCCAATTTTGACACCCACGGGAACCTACGTCCTCATCGGTGGTTCAACAACGCGACTGTTTCAGGTGATGTTGTTTCTTGGGCCGTTGATTTCGCTCATGAGTCGCCGCAAGGTGAAATGTCTTGTCCTGACTCCCACTCAAGCAGATTTGGTCATTTTGAGAGATTTGCTGGAAGCCGGCAAAATTGTTCCGTGGATCGATCGACGTTACCATCTGAGCGAAGTCCCCGCAGCAATTCGTCACCTCGAACAGCGGCAGGTGGTGGGGAAAGTCGCCATTAGTGTTGCGCCCGTGGGACTCTAATATTTAGAGTTAGCTGATTTTGCTTTTGGGTGAGGTTAGCCAATTAAAACTACTTGCTAGATTTTGAACAATCATGAGAAAACCGCAAACAGTAAAATCTCTGGAAAAATTAGGACGTATCCAACTTTCAAAGAGTTTTTTTATGCGTGAGTTTCTGTATTCTGAAATTTCACAAATTGAAAATATTCCCAATATCCCAGACGATCCAGATTTAGCAATTGAAGCCGGAAGAAATCTGTGCGAAAAAGTGCTTGAGCCAATTCAAGATGCACTCGGTCGAATCAGCGTCCGTTCCGCTTTCCGTGCTAGTGCTGTCAATAAAATAGGTGCGGAAAATCAAAATCAATATAGTTGCGCCAGTAATGAAGCAAATTATGCCGGACACATCTGGGATGTCAAAGATAAGGATGGATATATGGGTGCAACTGCCTGTGTTGTTGTGACTTCTTTTATTCCTTATTACGAGCAGACAGGAGATTGGACAGCATTAGCTTGGTGGATTCACGATCGTATTGATGCGTACTCAGCAATGGAATTTTACCCAAACTACGCAGCTTTCAACATTACTTGGTCTGAGAATCCAGAGCGTAAAAAAGTGATTTACAGCTATGTACAAAATCCACATACTGGCAAGAGTGGGTATTTAACAAAGACTGGGATGGAAAACTTTTCAGGGTCACATGAGCAGTTTTATCAAGAGTATATTCGGCAGTTGTACCCAGCTAGTTAACCAGGGCTTGTAACAGAATGGAGATTTATGCTATTAGTTATAATACAGTCGTGTTTTATGGAAGACTTAAATAGCTAACAGGTACAAAGTCTGAATGTTAAAATATGTCCCACTTCATTAAGAGAAGATTTTTGAACCACAGAGGACGCAGAGGGCGCAGAGGGAAGAGTGTTATGAGGGTTTTGGATTTCGTGAAAAACCGCTGATTCCTCCTCTCTCTGTGTCCTCTGCGCTCTCTGTGGTAAAATCCTCTTAATATCTATTTCACTTCTTTATAACCCTACAAAGCTACTATTTGAAACTACTTGCTAAATAGCTAAACATAAATAGTAAACTCCTGAGATAATTGGGAAGCAGTTAACCAGGCCAACAGCATGAGTATTGACCAATTAAACACCGACTATGGCATTGCCGGCCACCTCACCTTCGCCGCCGGAAACGGTGGTTTTCCGATGATTCACATCGACAACGGCCAAGCCAAAGCCTTGATATCTGTGTATTCCGGCCAAGTGCTCTCCTTCCAACCAGCCACCGAAACCGCAGATTTGATGTTCCTCAGCGACAAAGCCTACTACGCCGAAGGGAAAGCCATCAAAGGCGGTGTACCCATCTGTTGGCCTTGGTTTGGCCCAGATCCCGAAGGCTTGGGCCGCCCAGCCCACGGGTTTGTGCGGAATCGCCTCTGGAATGTGGTGTCAACCAGCACTACTTCAGAGGGCGCAACTCAAGTGATTTTGGGGCTTAAGGATACTGAGGAAACGAGGGCGATGTGGCCTCAAGCTTTTGAATTGGCGATCGCCATTACGATCGGCACCACCCTCACAGTAGAATTAATCACCCGCAATCTCGGCGACAAAGCATTTCCCCTCACCCAAGCCTTCCACACCTATTTTCTAGTCGGAGACATCAACCGCGTGCAGGTGTTGGGTTTAGAAAACAGCCAATATCTTGATAAAGTTGACGGTGGAGTGGAAAAAACTCAAGTAGGTGCAGTCGTAGCTGTCGGTGAGGTCGATCGAATTTATCTCGATGTCACCAACGAATTCGTCATAGACGATGCCGCCCTCAACCGTCGGATTCGGATTAAATCATCTGGCAGTAAATCCGCCGTAGTATGGAATCCCTGGGTGACAATTTCTAAAAACATGGCCGACCTTGATGATGCAGATTATCAGCGTTTAATCTGCGTGGAAACGACCAATGCGGCGACGGATATTGTGGAAGTCCCCGCGCATGGTGAGTTTAGTTTGCAGGCAGTTTATAGCGTTGAACGCGACTAAAGAATGAGAGTTTAATGTCAGCGGTGACGGGGCTATAATTCCCAGTAATCTGTATTGCCACATTAAAAAAGGTACGTTGTTGGGCTTTAGCCCTGAATCTGGGGCTAAAGCCCAACAACGTACCTAAAAAATCCTTCGGTTTCAACCGCCGTATTATCTTCTTCATTCTTCCTTCTACTTACCATCAATCATTATGCAAAACTACAACTGGACAAAACTGCAAAATGGATCGGACATTCGCGGTATCGCCCTCGAAGGGGTGCCAGGGGAAACAGTCAACCTCACGCCGGAAATTGCGACAATTTTAGGTCAATCCTTTGTCAGTTGGCTGGTACAGAAAGTCAATAAACCAGCCGAAAAGTTGATAATTGCGATCGGGCGTGACAGTCGCCTATCCGGGCCAACTTTAATGCAAGCAGTCATGGACGGCATCGCCTCAGTTGGTTCTACAGTATATGATTTTGAAATGGCATCAACTCCCGCCATGTTTATGAGTACAATCACCCCAGGTTTTGAGTGCGACGGCGCGATTATGCTGACTGCTAGCCATTTGCCTTTTAATCGCAACGGCTTGAAGTTTTTTACCGCTAACGGTGGATTGCAAAAAAAAGATATTACCGATATCTTAGCATTTGCCGAAACCAATGAGTTTAAAAAAGCCGCCGTTCCCGGTACTATTACCAAGCATGATTTTATCTCTGTTTATGGCAACCAATTCGTCGAAAAGATTAGGGAATCAGTCAATCATCCCGATAATTTTGAGCAGCCGCTGACAGGCTTGAAAATTGTTGTGGATGCGGGGAATGGTGCGGGCGGATTTTATGTGGATAAAGTCTTAAAGCCTTTAGGTGCAGACACGACGGGCAGTCAATTTTTAGAACCGGATGGTACATTCCCGAATCACGTGCCGAATCCCGAAGATAAACAGGCAATGCAGTCAATTTGTCAAGCGGTAATTGCCAATCAAGCTGATTTTGGGATTATTTTTGATACGGATGTCGATCGCAGTGCGGCTGTGGATCAATTTGGCAAGGAACTGAATCGCAATCGGTTAATCGCGTTGATTTCGGCGATCGTCCTACAAGAGCACCCAGGCTCGACTGTCGTTACGGATTCTATCACATCCGATGGTTTAACGCAATTCATCGAACAGGATTTGAAAGGAATTCACCATCGCTTTAAACGCGGCTACAAAAATGTGATTGACGAGTCGATTCGCCTCAATGCAGCGGGACAGGAATCATGGCTAGCCATTGAAACTTCTGGACATGGCGCTTTGAAGGAAAATTACTTTTTGGATGATGGCGCTTATTTGGTTAGCAAACTATTGATTGAATTGGCTAAATCCCAATTAGCTAATCAATCTTTGCCGGATTTGATTGCGAATTTACAAGAGCCTGAAGAAAGTGCAGAGTTTCGGATTAAAATTGGTGTGGATGATTTCAAAGCCCACGGAACTAGCGTCATTGAGCAACTGCAAGAATTTGTCTCAACCCAAGCCGACTGGGGAATTGTACCCAATAATTACGAAGGTTTGCGAGTTTCCTGCACGTCAGCTAGCGAATCGGGCTGGTTTCTGCTACGCTTGTCACTGCACGATCCGGTGATGCCTTTGAATGTTGAGTCGAATGTTAAGGGTGGTGTTGCTCAAATAGTCGATCGCCTTTTAGCTTTTTTCCAAACAACAGAATCCCTTGATTTGTCGGCACTATCGAGCTAAGTTGCAGCAACCTGGCTGCTAAAGGTTTTTTTAGGTACGTTGTTGCGCTTGGGCGCTCTTGTTGTCTATATGAAAGAGCGCTGAAGCGCAACTACGTACCTTAGCAAAGGAGGGATTTTATTATGTGGCTTTTAATCATTCAATGTTCTGCGGAAAGCTGGACTGTCAATTCCAAAGCTTTCAAAGTCATTGCTGACAAATATCCGGCTACGCCTCTTTCTTCCAAAAAGATGAAAGGCGACGGTCAACGCATCATGGAATATAAACTTGAGAATGTCAATGATGTAGAGGATTTTATGGATGAATGCTTGACTTTAGAGGGTTTTACTGCTAATTTTGAATCTCTGTAAATCTCAAATCAAAAAAGGTACGTAGTTGCGCTTCAGCGCTCTTCCTTATCTCAGGATAAAAAACCGAAAAATCAAAAAGGTACGTAGTTGCGCTTCAGCGCTCTTCCTTATCTCAGGAACAAAGAGCGATGAATCGCAACAACATACCTAAAATCAAAAAGGTACGTTGTTGCGCTTCAGCGCTCTTTCATATATCAGGAGTAAAGAGCGATGAATCGCAACAACGTACCTAAAATCAAAAAAGGTACGTTGTTGCGCTTCAGCGCTCTTCCTTATCTCAGGATAAAAAACCGAAAAATCAAAAAGGTACGTAGTTGCGCTTCAGCGCTCTTCCTTATCTCAGGAACAAAGAGCGCTAAAGCGCAACTACATACCTAGAAGAGTCCTAATGTTAAAATCGGTTGGAGCTACGAATGCGTCCGTTGTAATTGACTGTGATTCTGCCATGTTGGGAAACAGTCACAACTGTCTCAACTGTATAGACAGATGAACCGGGTTTGTAACCTTGAAAAGTAAATGTCCAAGTACCGTCACCATTTTCAACAAAAGGCGATTCGGCTGAAATGCCGTGCATCGATGCTTCGGCTCGATATTGGCCTAAACCGCCGTTAGCATTCTCTGCTGCTTGACGGGCTAAGTTTTTTGCTCGATTCAGTTCGATATTATTGGAAGTAATTGTAATATCCGTGAATTCAGTTTGAGAAGAGCGAAGAGGATTGCTGAAGGCGGGGGAGACTCCCACGGCTAAGGTTGAGAGCGCTAGCAAACAAGCAAGTCGGGTGGTTAGTTTCATAATACAAACTCATTTATAGTTTGTAAACTTTACGCGACTTGCGGTAACATAACCGGAAGAGTTAAAAATTGTCTCAATAGTCTCGAAGTTACAGGTTTTTATGTTTGTTAGTGAGGACTTCAGTCCTCGGATTTGGATGCGGACTGAAGTCCTCACTACGAACCTATTTGGATGCGGACTGAAGTCCTCACTACGAACCTGATTTGGATGCGGACTGAAGTCCTCACTACGAACCTGATTTGGATGCGGACTGAAGTCCTCACTACGAACCTATTTTAGGTTGAATGAATTAATTTTTGATTTTAACTTTGGAATCGGTGGGTGTTTCCCCGTCGTTCAAATAGCGGTAACTCATCTTAGAAATATCCCGAATCAATGTTTGAGCTGGTTTCTCGGTTTCCTGCGGATGCTTTACCATCACTGCTAGTAAATAACGCTTGCCGTTTGGCAAATCCACCATCCCCGCATCGGCTAGCATTGTATTGATGTTGCCAGTTTTGTGAGCAATCACTGCTCCTTCGCCCAAGCCTCTGGGTAGCAAAGTATCGTTTTTGGTTTGGCGCATGATTTGCAAAATGCGATCGCGCGATTTGACCGAAACCAAATTTCCGCGATCGACTTGAGCTATAATATTTATCAAATCCTTCGGGCTGCTAGTATTCGTTCCCTCCAAATCTGGCAACTTATTTCGCAGCACCGTCGCCCTCAATCCCCAGTTGGCAAATTGCTGATTTAAAACTTCCGCACCTCCCAGCAACTCAACGAGCATATTTGTCGCTGTATTGTCGCTGACAACAATCATCTTTTTCGCAACTTCCAAGGCCGAATATTTTTCACCCGGTGCGTCGTCTTGCATATCGCCAGAGCCGCCGACAATGTGTTCCGGTTTCATCGTCAGCACTTGATCTAACTGGATTTTGCCCTCATCTACTGCTTGGAAAAAAGCTACTAAAATTGGCACTTTTATCGTGCTCGCTGAAGCAAAAGGAGCATCGCCGTTAAAATTTAGGTAGCTTCCTGTATCTAAATCAACTAGAAATATTCCCGCTGTCAAAGTGGCATTTTCTGTTGCTATCACCTGAACTTGTGTTTTCAAAGCTGCCATTTCTTGATTCAATTGCAATGCTTCTGGGGTGGCGGTGGCGGCAACTGCGCTATCGGCTGGCTTTGTCTGACCTGCGGGGGTTTCCTGTGTCACTACGCCCGATCGACTCACAGCATTCACCACTGACAGCAGCGTACCGCAAATCACCGCCATCCCAACTCCCAAAATCAGCAACCGAGTAGCATATACCAACGGCGGCACGTTCCCAGTTGCAGAGCGTTTGCCCGGTCTCTGATTCGCTTGCGGGCGCGGTTTCGGCACGGGGGCTTTTTTGACCTTGGGGGCTGTTACCGGGTCTGGAATGCTCTCTGGTGGGGCGCTGGCTCGACTTTTACGGGGTGGGGGGGGAGTTGTCGTTTCGGGTTCGCTGGTGGGATTGCTGGGGGGAGTGCCCACAGGGGAATTCGGTTCGGGAAACTCGAACATATCGACAGCAGCGAGGCCTTTTTTGCGAGGTTGGCGACTCTTCGCCTCCCCAATTTTAGTGGTTTTGGTGGTTCTGGGTTTTCTGGGATTAATTGCTGATTGGGGATTGGACAAAAAGTCCTGCGCGCTCAATTCTTCGGAGGTAGGTGCGGGAGAATTGGCTCTACTTCTCTTGCTGCGGCTTGGTTGTGGTGAGAAAGTCGCAGTTTCTGATGGGGGAATTTCGGAATTGCTATTTGGCGGTTGGGGAGGGCGGCGACGGCTGGATTTGCCAGACTCGCTTGAAGCGCCGGATTGAGGCGGCTGCGGGCCGGAGTTGGCAGAGGCTATCGAGGACATCACTGATAATATCGATCGTTTGGGAAACCGCTCTGCCACGTCTTACTCCTTCTGCACTGTAAATTTCAAGTTTAAGATTTTTTAGCTTAACAGATACATTTAACCCGGCAAATCCAGGACTAAGCCTGATACTACCGTGTATGGCAAGACAGAGAAAGCTGCAAGCTCTCCTGTCAAGGAGGTATCTCTCAAAGCTTTCAACAAGATATTGAAAGCGCCATTTGAATTTCTGTCCACACTTTGAACGGGTTTTTGATGTGTATTCTTCCGTTATGCCTACTACAAAACTACCATATTTAACAGCAGCTTGATGCTTCAACATTTGCTGGAAATGATAATGACTCAAAGTGACCATGGTCTTAGCTGTTTTAGTCGCTAAAGCATTTTTTTTCTCAGTCTACACTACCAGCTTTTACCTAATTATTCAAGAAGTTTCTAGAAAATCATTTACTTTGTATCAACAGCCAATCACTTTTAGATTCTAGATTTTAGATTTACCGGAAATCTGGCTCGGAAGTGCGCGTTTGAGATTGCGATCGCACTTTAATGCTAAACATACCCAAAAATCCCGAAATTTACACAAAAATCTTAGCTTGGCAATCTGAAAATCTCAAATTGCTACTACTCTGACTTAATGTCGCCCGGATTTTCCGGCAACGCCCCATCCAGAGTATCAGAAACTGGCGATCGCGGATAACTTTTCAATCCCCATTCTGTTTGGCGGAGCACGCCCCGCAGCATGGCGACTTCATCCACTGTCGGATAAGCCCTGTTGTACAAACGCCGAAATTTTTCCATCCGACTTGCTGCTGTGTGCGGCTGCAAATAACCAATTTTCAGCAGCAGCCCTTCTAGTTGCTCGTAGTATCCCTCTAACTGTTCCAACGGAACACTGTTGGGGAGAGGGGATGATTGGGAGAGGGAGGGATTGGGAGAGGGGGAGAGGGGGGGAAGGGGAGATTGGGAAAAGATTCGCTCTTCCTTGTTTCTCTCCGTTACATCCGTTACATCCGCTACAAAATCCGTTGCCGAACCTTCTTGCCGGTACAATTCATAGCAGCAAATAGCTACAGCTTGGGCGAGATTTAAGGAAGTGTAAGCATCGCTGCTCTTAATCCGAATCAAGCGCTGGGCGCGGTTTAATTCGGCGTTAGTCAATCCACAATCTTCTCGACCAAAAATTAAGGCGCTGGGGGCTTCTAGCAACCAAGGTAAAGCATCTGCGGGTGATTCTAGCGGCATTGGGTGCGATCGACAATCATCTCCTGTAGTTGCGATCGCCCTGACACATCCTACCAAAGCAGCCGGCAAACTCTCAACTACTGTCGCCGTTTCCAGTATGTCGGCGGCGCGCACAGCCATCAACCGAGCTTCTTCCCCTAAATAATCGCACTGGGGATTTACCAAAATTAATTGGTGCAAACCCATATTTTTCATCACGCGGGCCACAGAGCCCACATTCAACGGCCCTGCGGGTTCGACTAAGACGATTCGGATGTTGGCGGCGGCCGTTGCGATCATTTAATTTTGTAATTGGGCATTGGGCATTGGGCATTGGGCATTGGTCATAGGGCATTGGTCATAGGGCATTGGGCAAACAGGTAATTGGTAATTGACTATTAGAAAAATCACTAACAAGTAACCATTCCCGATTCCCGATTCCCGATGCCCGATTACCTCACCTAATTGAGAAAGGCTATAGTTAATCTACTACTGTCAAAATTAGCATGGCAAAGCAGCGAGCGAAATCTGATTTACCGACTAAAATGTGCCCCGTGTGCGATCGACCTTTTACCTGGCGCAAAAAATGGGCTGACTGCTGGGATGAAGTCAAATACTGCTCCGATCGCTGTCGCCGCCGCCGCAATAGCACAGAAAATTAAGAATGTCTTGCCATTTGCCAAACTGAGGCTAAGATTGCAAAGGAAAAATTTCACGGTTATAAGTATGGCATCGCAACAGGTGCAACCAAAGCTAGTTATTCACGGCGGTGCCGGTAGTTGTCTGCAAAGCAAGGGCGGAATTGAAGCGGTGCGGAAGTCGCTTTACGATGTTTTGGAGGCAGTGTATCCGCTGCTGAAAAATGGCGCAAGTGCCGTAGATGCAGTAGTGCAGGGCTGTCGGTTGTTGGAAGATGACCCGCGATTTAATGCGGGTACGGGTTCTGTGGTACAGTCGGACGGGCAAATTCGGATGAGTGCTTCGCTGATGGACGGTTTGGCGCAGCGTTTCAGCGGCACGATTAATGTGGCTCGCGTTCAAAATCCGATCGAACTTGCTCAATTTTTGCAGACTTCGGACGATCGCGTACTCTCAGATTACGGTGCGGCGGAATTGCTGCGAGAACTTCAGTTGCCGATTTACGATCCGATGACGGATTTGCGATTGCACGAGTGGATGCAGGAACGCCAAGGCAATTTTAACAAATCAATGGCTACTGTGGTTGCGGAACCTGCCTCACCCCCCCTGTCCCCCCTTGGTAAGGGGGGAGAAAGGGGGGTAGGCACGATCGGGGTTGTAGCTTTGGATACTCAGGGACGCTTAGCTGCTGGAACTTCGACTGGCGGCAAGGGTTTTGAGCGCATCGGGCGCGTTAGCGACTCAGCAATGCCGGCAGGAAATTACGCGACGGGCAATGCGGCGGTTAGCTGTACTGGTATCGGCGAGCACATCATGGATGAGTGTTTGGCGGCGCGAATTGTGATTCGGGTAACGGATGGTTTGAGTTTGAAAGCTGCTTTTGAGCGTTCTTTTGCGGAAGCTGACGATCGCAAACGAGATTTTGGTGCGATCGGGATTGATGCTAATGGTGCGATCGCGATCGGCAAAACTAGCGAGATCATTCTCGGTGCTTTTCACAACGGTACGGAAATGGGCAATACTTTGGAAGCAAACAAGGGAACGTTAGTTTTTGTTGCTTAGAAAAGACGTTTGATTTTCGGTATTAGTTTGTAGTGCGGACTTCAGTCCGCAGTATTTGGGATTTTGCGGACTGAAGTCCGCACTACGAACAGATTAGTTTGTAGTGCGGACTTCAGTCCGCAGTATTTGGGATTTTGCGGACTGAAGTCCGCACTACGAACCGTCCGTTTTTGTCCTTAGCAGGATTTGCTAGTTTTAATAATTTAGCAATAATTATTGAGATCAATATTATATTCGCAACTGCCAAACTTTAACTGTACCATTATCGCTACCGCTGACCAGAGTTTCGCCCAAAAGCCCGATCGCCACCGCCGACACCGGGCCCGAATGTCCCTCCAAAGCGTGCAACAATTCGCCGCGCAAATTCCAAATCCTAACAGTACCGTCAAAACAGCCCACAGCAAAATATTTCCCGTCGGGGCTAATGGCGGCGGCGGAAGTGATGCGAATTCCGGTTTGCACCGAATGCAATAATTCGCCTGTTTCCAAATTCCACAGGGCGATCGTTTTGTTGGCATGACAGACTAGAATTTGGCTGTCTGGAGTAATTGCTACATAATTTTCGCTACCAAATGTTCGCCGCACTTCTCCCCCCGGTAATTCCCACAAAGTGACGGTAGCGCGACAGAAACCGCTGGTTGCATTCAGCCCGCTGGCTATTAACATTTTGCCGTTGGGACTCAGGGCGATCGCACTTATGTCATCTCCTTGATAGCCTTTCAAAACTTGCAACAGTTGGCCGCTGTTGAGGTGTTGCAGCTTGACAGTGCCGCAGGTGGTGCCGATCGCCAAAATTTGCCAGTCGGGACTCACAGCCACAGATTCGTGGCGGTGTACGTCTGCTAAACGCTTCATCTGTTCCCCATTTTGCAGGTTCCACAGTTTGACTGTGCCCGCGCGCGATCGCGTTAGCAGCGTTTTGCTAGCAGGGCTGAAAGCAACTAGCAACACAGGGGTTGAATGTCCGCAAATAGTCCGCAGCAGTTCCCCGCTGTGCAAACTCCAAACTTTCACTGTACTGTCGTGAGAACCGGTTGCTAGTAATTGTCCGTCGGGACTGATCGCAGCCGAGAGAATGCTGTCTGAATGCTGGAGAGTTGCTTTTAAGACTGCGGCGGATGAGGTTTTTGGTTGTTTTTTATACCCGGCTATTACCAGCCAGTCGATCGCGTCTCTCCAATTTTTGAGTGCATTTCGGGGCCGCTTTGTCAATATTTCTATGTATCGGTACAAAGTTTTGGATAAGTCAACCTCTACACCCTTGATTTGTTTGTTCAGAAGTACCGCCATCTCAGACGGGCTGTAGCCGCACAGCAAGCCGCACAAGTGCCTTTTTTCCACGGGTGTCAGCCCTCTTCTGGTGTGGGGGGCGAATTCTAGTTTGGCGTTTGCTAAGTCGCTGTAAAGCTTTTCGATGTCCCAGTCGTAAATTGCCCGTACAAACGGTTCTTCGGGTCGATCGAGGTTTGAGGGTATCATTTGTGGCAGTCGCGATCGAGTTCCTAGTCAAAATCCTAACCAAAATCCTAACATTCGCTGTGCGCGATCGGACTGCTTTCACCACTAATCTATTTTTAACACAGCAAACAGCCAAAAGAGTTTCGGGTTGAAAATGCGTTTCAATCCTTACCTTTACAGTTTGCAAAACAACTATACATCAAGCGGAGAAATAGAAAATGTCTGGAATTGCGATCGGCTTATTTTTTGCTCTAGGTTTAGTTTTAAGTTTAGTTGGTTCTATCTGGGGATTGGTTCAAGCTTTCCAAGAGGAGGTTGTTTGGGGTGTGCTTTACCTAGTTGTCCCATTTGCTGGATTCGTTTTTTATGCCAAAAAATGGGGTAATCTCAAAATTAGAAAAACTTTTTTAATTCAATGTGCTGGATGGTTCATGATTGTATTGGGAAGCATTACTACAGCAATTTTTGCACCCGCACCCTCACCTAATGTAGATCCGGGTTCTAACGAGCAATCGCCCTCTGCTTTTCCTTCGGATTCCAATACTTCTCCATCACCTAAGCTATCGCCTGCTCCCAAACGCAAACCATCTCCTTAAGTTTCCGCAGCAACCGTTACGAGCCTAATTCTGTGCTTGTTGCTGCTCAACCATTTGACTTGAAGCAATCGATTTGGAAAACAACTATATATCAAACGGAGAAATAGAAAATGTCTGAAATTGCGATCGCCTTATTTTTTTGTCTGGGTTTTCTTTTAGCTACTGTTGGCTATATCTGGGGATTAGTTCAAGCTTTCCAAGAAGAAGTAGTTTGGGGATTACTTTACTGGTTTATTCCATTTGCTTCCTTAATTTTTTATATTAAAAAATGGAGCAATAAAAAAATCAGAAAAACACTTTTGATTCAACTAGCTGCATGGCCAATGTTTTTATTAGGAGGCATTATTACTGTGGTAAGTTATGGCGCAGAGTTTACAAAATTGGCTCAGTCGGGAACCATAACCGTAAACCAAGGATCTAGCGAGCAATCGCCCTCTTCTTTTCCTTCAGATTTCAGCACTTCTTCATCGCCAAGTCAAGAGCAATCTCCTGCTTCCGAGAAATCTCCTAGTTCCGAGTCATCCCCTCAACTTTCGCCAGCACCTATTCCTGAGCCTAGCTTTGGTACCGTTGGCGGTCAACAATATGACTTCAAACAATCGATGAAGCTCGGTTATGCCTACTACGGACAGGGAGATTATCAAACAGCTTTAATCAATTTTAACAGAGCTGTACAAGCGAATCCCGGCGATGCTGAAGCCCTCAAGGCTGTTGTCGATACCAAAAAGGCGATCGCTCAAGCAAAAGCTAAATAATCTACGTCCACATTCACTTAAAATTGATTCAAAATAAAATCATGAAACAGACAGCAGACAAACTAGAATTCGTAGAAATGTTCGCATTTTGGATGGGGCTATTTGTTGGGGGGAGTTTTTTATTAGTCGGCGTATTTGGAGGTTTGTCTTCTGGCAGTTTTTTCCTTTATTTATTTGCTGTCGTTGGTTTGCTGATAGTGATATTTGTAGAAATTGAGACCATTGCATTTGACAAAAATCTCGGTCATATGACTATCAAGCGGCATAAACCACTCATTGGCAAAAAGAAACTGATCAAACACCTGCTTCAAGATATTTCAGGTGTGGAAATACAGGAGATGTCGAGCAGTGAGAGCAATACCTATCGTGTATGTCTGGTGTTGAACTCAGGTAAGCGACGTGTTCCTCTAACTTCTAGCTTCAGCACTGGTGTAGGAAGCAAGCACAAAACAGCCGAAGTCATTGCGACATTCTTGAATATCACCAATTACGGTATTGATGGCTTTCCCACAAACAAATCTAACGAACTAAAATGGGACACTATAGAAGAGGAAATTGCCCACTGGCAAACAGCAATTAAAAGTGATGCTAATGATGCTGATGCTCGCATGAAATTGGGATTAGCTTTGATGGTTCAAGATGCAACCAACAATAAACAACAAGCAATGGGCTATCTCAAAGAGGCCGAGGCTTTGTTCAAAGCTCAAGGCTATGACGAGGAAGCAATGCAGGCTGCTCAACTTTACGGTGTGGCTTATTGGGGAATGATGGGAAAGCGAGGTTCAGATTATCAAGATTGATGCACTTAGACTCAACAAACCGATGTTTCCCCACCCACCAGCAACTCAAGAATCATCTCCGGGTACTCAGCCATCTCCTCGGATGCAGCATCTGTACCCGGTAGCAAACAAAGATGAATTCAAAAAATTAATGAAACTTGGCTATGTCTGCTACGCACAGAGAGACTATCAAACGGCTTTAATCAATTTTAACAGAGCTTTGCAGGTGCTTCCGGACGATGCTTGTGCTGTCCAGGCTGTTGACAATACCAAAATGGCGATCGTCGGCCGCCGGACTAAATAATCCGTGGATTATAAATTAGTAATTCACATCATTTTCCAAACAATAATAACAGGGTAAACTTATGATTATTCTCAAACAAACACCAACCCAACTAACGATTCAAACTTCTAGAATCTGGAATGGATTGCTATTAATTTCTCCTTTCATCGCAATCGGATTCTTGCAGATTATCTTTGCCTGCAATTGGATAGGGGGAGGCATATTTCTGTTGTTCTCCCTGTGTTTGTTGGACGGCGCGATATCTGAAATCTATATCTTTGATAAAACTTTGGGGAAAATGACCGTTAAACGACGGGGTTTGTCGCTTAATCATGTTGCCGAACGATCAATTCGCGATATTTGTGCGGTGGAATTAGAGGAAATAGGAGATGGCGAAGGAAATTATAGCTACTATGTTGAGTTATTAATGTTGGGTTGCGATCGCATTTGTTTGAGAAGCAATTCAGTAACAGAACAATGCCAAATGGCTGACTTAATCCGCAGCTATGTCTCGACGAGCTACGATCGCACTGAAGCAATATCTTTGCCAAGCAAGTGCACCGGAGGCCTTGTCAAATAATCTGTGCATGATAGAATGGAAACAACACAAAAATAAGCAATTCAATTTTTTGTACCATCAAAAGGATGAATTCATGAAAAAACTCAAGGGAACACCATTTAATGAATTAAAATTTGAACGTTCTAACATCTGGCTGGACTTATTGTCTAGCTTACCCTTAATTGTCCTTGGATTGTGGCTGATTTTTTGTGCACCAACTACAAATCTAAGTTGCCAGAGAATAGAATTTAAGCAAGGCAAGTGTAAACTAACAGAATCAAGCTTGTCGGATTCAAATACTCAAGAAATATCTCTCGATGATTTACTGGGAGCCATAGTTACCAAAGGTAGGAAGGATAGCACTAACGTTGTACTTTTAACCAAATCGGGCAGAATTTCGTTTACGAGTTACAACACTCGTTGGGGCGATAAAAATTATATTGCTAACGAAATCAATAATTTTGTTGCAAATGCCGATCGCAAATCGTTGAATGTAAGTCAAGACGATCGCTGGTTTGGATGGCTATTTGGGAGCATATTTGTGCTGGGTGGGGTATTCAAATATGTTGAGAAACGCGAAGAATTATAATCTATAGATTTGATAGAACTTTCGGCAAAATGACTGTTGAATAACGGGTGGGCGGGTGAATAATTTTACCCAATACTTTTATTCCGAGATTTATGAGTAGAAGTAGGCACAGGAAAATATAAAAATTAAGGTATTCGCTACTATAGCATTTATCAGAAAGATGAGGTATGACTGACAGGTTATATAACCACTAAGCGTATAGGGGCTGAAGCCCAACAACGTACCTCATCTTTCTAAACACCGTTATACTTTAACAGCAGCAAGCAAAAACAACAAATAATAGCTGACTTGATTTGTAGCTACTTGGACAAGCGATCGCACTAAATGAATGCACCTGCGACTTTAAGTACGCGCGGCGCAGCTATCCCTCTGGGCTGAATCGCCCAAATCAATAATTAACGATACTTAGGTAGGCGCCAATAAACTTTACATTCTGTTACATTATAAAGTTTTCTTCATTTTTGTTTGCCATTACTTCCTGTACGATCGCGCTAGAAAGCTAACGTTTGACTCCCAATGAGATAATTAATATATTTTTACGATTCATCTCCTTAGATCGCGGAAAGCTCTCTCAAACGCAGCCGCAGCTTAACTCGCGACACTTGTTGTCGGTCAGAAATTTTAGTGCTAGCCTATTAGCAAGATAAAAAGGGTTATTCCATAGGATCGCTTCCAATAATATATAAGTTAACAATTTGACCTAGCCTGGTCGGGAAGTCGATCTGTAACATCAGTTTTGGAGTTAAAGGGTGAAGTAAATGAAAATAATTAAGCACACGGCAACTGAACTAATAATTCAGACCAAAAGCATATTGGATTTTTGGTTCCCTAGTTGTTTATTAATGACATTTGGACTGATCGGGCTGACTTTTGACTATCATGCAGCAACTTTGATCTGCCAGCGATCGCAGGAAAAACAAGGAAATTGCCAGTTGGTGCGATCGCACTTACTGGGATCGAACATCCAAGAAATTCATCTTGCTGCTTTGCAGGGAGCAAAAGTAGAAAGATTTGGAGCCAAAAGCAGAGTTGTACTTGTGACGAATGTTGGCGATGTTCCTTTGAGTGCTAACTCGACTAACTGGGGGAATAAAGAGGCTGTTGCTTCCGACATCAATTTTTATCTGAAAAATGCAAAATCTCGCTTGCTGCGCTTAAGCCAAGACGATCGCTGGTTGGGATGGACAGGAGGCATATTTTTGCTCGCAGGAGTCGGAGTCATCGCCTTGGGAAATAAAGAAACCTACAGCTTCGATGGAACTTCCAACACCTTGACTGTTAAACGGCGGGGTTTGTTGGCTCGTAAAGTAATTAAACGCTCTCTGTTCGAGATTTATGGGGTGGAAGTCGATCGCACGAGAGATCGGGATCATGATGTTTGGTACCAAGTTAGACTGTTAGTTTCTGGAGGAGATCGCATATCCCTTCCCCACACTATGAACCCTTACAAGCAAGTAGAAATCGCCAAAGCGATTAACAACTACCTCCACGCGCGATCGCACGAAAGTATTTGTAGTGATGATTGCAGTCAGAGTGAAAATTCTGTCGCCTAAAGTCCTCACTACAAACCTGGTTCTTTTTGCGGACTAAAGTCCTCACTACAAACCTAGTTTTTTTTGCGGACTAAAGTCCTCACTACAAACCTAGTTTTTTTTGCGGACTAAAGTCCTCACTACAAACCTGTCTTCACTACAAACCTAGTTATTTTTGCGGACTAAAGTCCTCACTACAAACCTAGTTTTTTTTGCGGACTAAAGTCCTCACTACAAACCTAGTTCTTTTTGCGGACTAAAGTCCTCACTACAAACCTAGTTCTTTGTTTCGATCTTTCAATTTCCAACCTGGTTTGATAACTTGGCGCGATCGCGCAATTACTAAACAATCGTCCGGCACATCTTCCGTTACCGCAGAACCTGCGGCCACAGTCACATCTTCCCCCACAGTTATCGGTGCAACTAGCACGCTGTTTGCACCGATTTTAGTGCGATCGCCTATTTGAGTTTTGTGCTTATTTTTGCCGTCGTAATTGGCGGTAATTGTCCCTGCACCGATGTTGACTTTTTCTCCCAAAGTCGCGTCGCCTAAATAAGACAAGTGAGCGACATTAGTTCGATCGCCAATTTGAGTATTTTTCAATTCTACAAAATTGCCGACGCGACAGTTGGCGCCTATTTGTGCGTGTCCCCGCAAGTGTGCGTAGGGCCCAATTCGTGAATTTTCCGACACCGTACTGTCCGAAATTACCGAATAAAGCACAGTCACGTTTTCTTTGATTTGACTGTTTTCAATCAAACTACCGGGCCCGATGCGACTTCCAGAGGCGATCGAAGTTTTACCCCGCAAGTGAGTTTGCGGTTCAATTACCACATCCGGCTGCAACTCTACGGTATCGTCGATCGTGATGCTGTTGGGATCGATCAGCGTCACGCCCGCTTTCATCCACTTATCCTTTACCCGCGCTTGCAAAATATCGGAAGCTGTAGCTAAATGTTTGCGATCGTTAATTCCCAAGATTTCTTGATAATCTTCAACATCCACCGCCATCACGGGAGAGAGAATACTTACCGTATCAGTTAGGTAATATTCTTTTTGGTCATTGTCTGCTTTTAAATCTGGCAAAATTTTCTCTAAATGCGGCCAGTGAAAACAATAAACACCTGCATTGATTCGCTGGTTTTTCTTTTGAGCTGTTGTACAGTCGCGATCTTCGACAATTTGCTGGACAAAGTTTTGACTGTCAGTAAATACTCGCCCGTATCCTTGAGGATTCGGCAAATTAGCTGTCAATATAGTAGCAGAGTTTTTGTGCTGTTGGTGAATTGCCATCAATTGTTTGATAGTTTCTGCCCTCAGCAAAGGTACATCCCCATTTAATACCAGCAAATCTCCTGGAAATCCCTTTAAGTGAGGCAGCAATTGCTGGATGGCGTGACCGGTTCCCAATTGTTCGGTTTGTTCGACAAATTCTAGGGGAGGAAAATCAGGATTTTCCGGTATTTCTTGACTTTCCATCAGGGATTGTTTAACGAGTTCACCTCGATAACCGACTATGACAAGTCGCCGAGAAATTTCAATTTCTTGACAACTTTGGAGGACTCGCTCAACTAGCGATCGACCACCCAATTCGTGGAGAACTTTGGGCAAGTCAGATTTCATGCGCGTGCCGCGTCCAGCAGCTAAAATTGCTATTGCTATCATTGTGCGATCGAGCTATTTGCTATAAAAACTAGAATATTGACTAAATGATGATATCACTCGCTGTCCGTCGATGGCACTGCGATCGCACAATTTTTTAATCTCCAATCTCGAATCCGGGCGTACTGCGTCTTTTTCCAGCCGGATGTCCGTTTGAGGCGCTACGGTTGTGGTATCTGGAGTTGCGCGCCCGATATCAAATTTCTGAGGACTGAAGTCCTCACTACGAACCTGAGTTCGTTTCGTAGTAAGGACTTCAGTCCTTCCCCAAGAGATGGGACGGAGACAGAGAGAAATTATTTGCATCTTTGATCTGGGATTTACCGAGATAGATTATACTGTTCGTTGAATTTCAGTTATGGTGTTTTCAACTCAAAAAAACTATTAGTTCCTTCTTCCGACTTCCTTCTTCCGACTTCCTTCTTCCGACTTCCATCGGACTGAATCCGTTACATCCGTTACATCCGCTACAGAATCCGTTGCCGAACTTCCTTCTTCCTTCTTCCTTCTTCCTTCTTCCTTTCTTTCTGCAATCAGGTGTCCAGCTATGACAGAGCTTAATTTTCAGGAACTTGCCAAGCAGGGAAATCCACAGGCGATCGCATCTTGGCTCAACAGCCAGTTGCCATCTGAAGGGATCGCAGCCTCCGCGAATCTCAACGGCGACTGTTTGGATGTAATTCTGGAGGCAGAGCAACTACCGATAGAAGATACATTAGTTGATTTTGTCCGTGAAAAACTGACGGATTTGCAGCCAAATTCGATTCGCAAAGTGAAGGTTGAGGGGCGAGAAAGCGGTGAGATTGGGGCTGCTTGGAGTCAAGAGTTTAGTTTGGAGAGCAGCATTTTGGAACCACAAAGCTTTGCAGGAGAATCTGTCCCTAATATTGCGGTTGCTAATGTTGCTAATATGGACGATCGCACAGAAAGAGAGAGTACAGATATGGATGAGGAGAAATCGCCGGAATTGGCTGCATTTGAGAACCGATTGCGATCGACTTTCATTGTCGTCGGGCTGGTAACGGGTATTTTGGCGATCGCCGTGGTGGCATTTGTCAGTAAGATGTTAAACGAGCCGCCAGCAACTGCTCTGAAGAATCCAGATGAAACTACTGCCAATGTAGCAACTGTACCGGATACCTTTCGAGAAGCCGTTAACAGCGCAGTCAAAGCAGCAGAGTTAGGGCGATCGGCAAAAACGAAGGAAGATTGGACGATCGTTGCCGATCGCTGGCAAGAAGCGGTATCGTTGATGAGAAGAGTACCCGTGTCCAGCGCCAACCACGAACTAGCTCAGACAAAAGTAATCGAGTATCAAAAATATCTGCTTTACGCTCAAGAATCAGCAGTAAATCCACCTCCCCTAGAGCCAACTCCCGCAACAGCGGTAAAACCTAATCCTAAGAAAGCTAATTCCGAAAAAGAAAGTTCCAAAAAACCTAATTCTAAAAAAGCTAATTCCGAAAAAGCCGAACCGGAGAAAGCAACTCCTTCTCGATAAATTAGGTACGTAGTTGCGCTTAAGCGCTCTTGCTTATATATATAAAAGAGCGCTTTCATCGCAACTACATACCTGAAAATTAGCTTAGATCTTCCAAAAAAGCCGAACCGGAGAACAAAAGGTACGTAGTTGCGCTTCAGCGCTTTTTCTCATGTATCTCAAAGAGCGCTTAAGCGCAACTACATACCTAAGAATTAGCCTAGCTCTAGCGCTATTTCTTATATATCTCAAAGAGCGCTTAAGCGCAACTACATACCTAAGAATTAGCCTAGATATTCTGCGGGTATTTATGAAGTACCGAGAGATGTCCTATCACAAATTTGAATAGTTATGAATGACAACAATTTAATCGTTTCCCCTGAATGGTTGGCCGCCAATACCGAAAATCCGCAAGTGGTAATTGTGGACTGTCGATTTGCTCTCGCCGATCGAAAATTGGGACAAAAACAATATCAAGAAAGTCACATTCCCGGATCTTTCTATTTAGATTTAAACGAAGATCTGGCGAGTGTAGTTGGCACCCACGGCGGCAGACACCCGCTGCCCAATATTGCAGAATTAGCTAAGAAATTCAGCGCTATCGGCATTAATTCATCAGAAACTTTAGTCGTGGCTTATGACGATTCGCGACTGGCATTTGCATCTCGTTTGTGGTGGCTGCTGCGATACATGGGACACAGCAAAGTCGCTTTGTTAGACGGCGGTTTCAGCGCTTGGAAAGCGGCGGGATATCCGGTAACAGATACTTGGACAAAACCTCGCGCGGGTAAATTTGTAGTGCAATTGCAGCCAGATATGGCGGTAGATATCGAGGCTGTAAAAGAGCGAAAAGACTTGCCGGAGACAGTTTTGGTTGATTCGCGAGAAAGTGAGAGATACGAGGGTTTGCGGGAGCCGATCGACCCTATTGCAGGCCACATTCCGGGTGCTGTCAACTACCCTTGGCAAGGAGTGACCGAGGAAACTGGAAAAGTGCGATCGAACTCCGAACAAAAACAGCGGTGGGCGGAATTAGAAAAAGCCGAAGAAATCATCGTTTATTGCGGTTCCGGCGTGACAGCTTGCGTAAATTTACTATCCTTAGAAATCGCCGGAATTCCCGCTGCTAAACTCTATGTCGGTAGCTGGAGTGACTGGTGTTCCTATCAGTTGTAGAGTGCATATCAAAGCACCAATAATATCAAATCCGATTGCATCGTCTTGTATTCATCTCTATCTTCTCTCTCTGCGCCCTCTGCGCCCTCTGCGGTTAAATAATTCCGATACAACCGGAAACGATAAAAGTTAGTCGTAGGGTGCATCGCTCAAAAATAGTTGCAAGCAGCCAGAGTTTTTCGTAGCGACGCACCCTACGCAATCGTGGATGATAAAGGGGTTTTCTGACCCGGATTTGGTATAAGAAATAAACGGGGTTTTTAACTCGGACTTGGTATTATAGCAAATCCGATTTGACAACCTCCCTTTATCTTCTGACTCTTCTTTCTTCTTTCTTCTTTCTTCGCGTTCTTCGCGTCTTCGCGGTTCAATCATCAAGGGGGATATGTTACCCAGATTTAGTATCATACCCTAAAAATCGAAATAAATATAAGGTAAACCGCCTTCCGGCGCCAACACCCAAACCGCATACAAACAAAGCGGCACTAACACCAATTTCACTGGCCAATTTAACTCCAACTTCAAACCGCGACTCAAAATATAATTCCCCAGCATTGCAGCAGCCACAGCAGCCAACATCCAAGTTAAATGTATTCTTTCCAAGCCCAAAGCTTCCACATAAACTTTATGCGAAAACTGCACATCAGCAGGATGCCCCCACAAATGCGAAATAGCCCATCCCGAATTCTTTAAATCGGGAAGCCGGAAAAATATCCAACTACCAAAAACCATCGCCTGAGTTAACAGCCAACCGATCGCCATTCCGATCGGATTTTCCCACAAAAAGTCGATCCGCAACTTCTTAAAAGTCACATCCGTCACCCGGTGCACCGCCAAAGCCAAACCGTGCAAACCCCCCCACACTATGAATCCCCAAGCTGCACCGTGCCAAATTCCCGCAATTAACATGACGAGAGACAAATTGAAACAAGTGCGCCACAAACCAACGCGCGAACCTCCCAAGGGAAAATACAAATAATTCCGCAGCCAATCCCCCAAAGTCATGTGCCAGCGCCGCCAAAAATCAGCGATGCTCGTACTAAAATAAGGAAAATCAAAATTTGGTGGCAAGTACCAACCCAGCAGCAAAGCAGTACCGCGCGCCATGTCAACGTAGCCGCTAAAATCGAGATAAAGTTGCAGCCCGTAAGCAAAAATCGCCAGCCACAAATCCTCGCTACCAGCGCGCTGCAAGTTGGTAAAACTTAAATCGACATAAATTCCCAAGTTGTCGGCGAAAAGACCTTTTTTGACTGCACCAAAGGCGATCGTCCAAAGGGCCTCAGAAATGCGATCGGGCGTCGGAAATTTCTGGGATTTGAGTTGATATATCAAATTATGATAGCGAGTAATGGGCCCGGAAATCAGTTTCGCAAAAAACAACTTGTAAGCAGCAAAGTGCAGCAGCGAAGTAGCAGCCGGCGCGCCTCGGTACACGTCAATCAAATAAGCAATGCATTCAAAGCAAAAGAAACTCAATCCCAGGGGTGCGATGACGTGAGTTTTTACCCAGTTAGCACCGTCGAGAGCAACAGGCCAATTTAACAAAGTGCCGATCGAATTCAAGAAAAAAGGTACATACTTAAAACCCAGCAGCAGCAAAACATTCAGCCCTATTCCCAGCCACAGTACCAACAAGCGCCGGCGATTCCAAGATTCATTAGCAATCCGCCAATCCAAAGGTTCCCCAATCGCCATCGCCAAGCAGTAATTAAACACAACACCGACTAACAGCAGAGGAATGTACCAAATTTGCAGGGAAGCGTAAAAAATCAGACTTCCCGCCAGCATGACAAACAGCCGCCACCACCGCAGGGGAACCAACCAGTAAGCCGCGAACAAAACTAATAAAAACAGGGCATATTGAAGGGAAATGAAAGTCATGCGATTTTAGATTTTGGATTTGGGATTTTAGATTGCAGAAGTGGGAAGGGCTGATTCTGTATGTGGGTTGGGAGCGCGAGGCTACTGTTTCATTGTTTTTTAAATCGACACTGAAGCTAATACTAACTATTAAAATTTGTTTGCACTAGGCGATCGATGCCAGCGGTGCGCCGCTACTGGAAAAATCGTTTTTTGAGAGATTGTGAATGGCGGCACACCCTACGGTTACTACTGAGAACGCATACATTTTACAGCATAAGGGTTCGTAGTACGGACTTCAGTCCGCTCTGCTGCTGCGGAATGGGAGAGCGCACTACAAACCATGTTTGTTATCCTAATCGATCGATCGCGATATCCACACCTCGAAACTTTACCATCGTTGGCGGTGCACGTCACAGTACAATGGATTTCTGCCCGCAAGTCTTTCACCAAATAGCGAAAAACTCTTTTGCTCCTTCACGATCGCAACTTTTGGTACCCGATCGCGCGCAGCCGATCGCAAATTCTCGATCGCCCGCCCTGTTTCCTCTGGTTGAGATGCCGAGATTTGGGCAGATACTTCTGAATCTCCAGTTGAATCTCCAGCATAGGCGATCGGCAAATTCACCAAAAAAGTCGAACCCACCCCGGGCGAACTTTCTATTTCAATACTCCCCCCCAGAAATTCAGCCATTTTTCTACACAGAGACAATCCCAATCCTGTGCCTTTCACTCCCTTCTGCAAGTGATTTTCGACTTGGACAAATTCTTCAAAAATCCGCGTTTGGTCGGCGGTTGGAATTCCTATACCCGTATCAGCCACTGAAAAAGTAACCATTCCCCCCTTTCCCATTTCGGCGGCAACTCTGACTTCTCCCGCTTCGGTAAATTTCAGCGCATTAGAAATCAGATTCCGCAAAATCTGAGAAACTTTTCCCTCATCCGTAGTAAGAGTTGGCACTTCCAAAGGCACTTCAAAAATTAGACTGACGGGCGAGTTTTGCGGTAGCAGGGGGCGCATCATTCCGCGCAGCGCGCTGAACAAATCTTCGACTTCAAAATCAGCCACGCGAACCGTTACTTTTCCGGCTTCCACCTTAGCTAAATCTAACGAATCATCAACAAGTTCTGCGAGAGATTCGGCAGATTTGCGAATAAAATTTAATTGCTTATCTTGTTCCGGCGAAAGTTCTCCGTCGATGCGATTTAACAAGATTTCGGAAATACTGAGAATTGTCGTTAGCGGAGTGCGAAACTCGTGACTCATGTTGGAGAGAAAGCTGGTTTTGAGTTCGCCCTCTCGCTGGAGAGATTCGGCTTTGTCGTTCAATTCGGCATAAAGTGCGACGACTCCGCGATTCGTATCTTCTAATTCTTGATTTAATTGTACGAGTTCTTCTTGGCGCTGGCGGAGTTCGTCTAAAGTTCGCAGCAATTCTTGATTTTGCTGCTGAATTTCCGCATAGGGATCTTCAGGAATTTGGCGGGCTAGTTTATCAAGTAATTTGTTTAGATCGATCGCACTCAGCGCAGGCATCTGCTTAGAAAACTGCTTGATTAATTGTACAGCCGTCCCGCGATCGCGCGCCGCATCGATTTGCACCTCATCCATCAACCGTTTGGCTGCTGCTAAACCGAGGCCCGCACCAGTTTGCGATCGAAAATTGGGACTCAAAACCTGCGCTAAATCAGCAATTCCCGGCCCGCTATCAGAAATCCGAGTCCGAAAAACCTGTGGCGATTCCCCTTCCACAAAAAATTCTACTTTACCGCCACCTGCATATTTAAAAGCATTGCGGGCAATTTCGGAAACTGCCGTCGCGATGCGCGTTTGTGTTTGGGAATCGAATCCCAACAATGCGCCTATTTGGCGAGCTCTTTGGCGTACTTGTACGATGTCTTGTTCAAAGCGGACTTCCGTTGTCAGAATTGGGTAAATCATGCCTTTTTCGCATTGAAGCATTGGGGATTGTCGATCGGGAAATCACTCATGACGATCGTGATTTATAGTTAGCCTACAGTTTCACGCTTGTTAGCAAATATTCTCAAGCTGTTTGTCTTACCAGAAAGAATTGGTTGAAAGCCTCTGGCTTTGAGGGAGAAATTAAAATCAGACTATTCATTACTTCAATTCTTGGACTTAATGGTAGAGTTCGCTCTTAAACTGTCAACTAAGAGGGCAGGCACGGGGGCACTGCCCCTACAACTGTCAACTGTTGAACTTGGCTACTACAACTGTCATGTCATCGCGAGTGCGTTTAAAGTCTCGGTAGAGTACGGCTGCAATTAAAGCCGGATGTCTCGCAGCCAAACCCGGGTAGCGGTTTAAATCCCACTGTGCCGCCAAACCATCGGAGTGCATAATTAACAAGGAATGGGACGACCAAGGATAGACAAATTCTGCTACTTTACGCATCATGTGTCCCACAGTGCCGTTGTAGGAAACCATGCTGCGAGTTTGGTTATCTGTGAACACTACAGCAGTAATGTTGCCAACTCCGGCAAAACAGATTGTTTTTTGAGTACGATCGATCTGGGCGATCGCAGCAGCCGCTCCTCTGGTATTTTTTAAAGCAGCGTGAGCCTTCTCTAAAATAGCTTTCGGCCCGAGTTTAGCGTTTTCCCCAAAAACTCGCACAGCTTCCTGCGAAGCTTCCTCAGCCAAAACCCCGTAGCCAAGCCCATCAGCAACTAAAATCAGATTTTTGTTCAGATGATTTTGCGTCGCCCAGGAATCGCCACAAATTTGCTCTCCTACTTTCGGCAAGCGAACAACCCCAAATTCCAAATAATTGCTGTTTTCCGAAGCTTCCGCCCGATTCTGGGTAGGGGAGAGTCGCATTAACAAAGCAGTCCCCAGTTTCGGTACAGAATGAATATCAAAAAAACTAGAAAGGCGTTGAATCGCGCCGAGTCCGGTTCCCAGAGTTCCCGCAGTCGAAAAACCATCCCGCAAACACTGACCGACATTTGCCATACCCGGCCCCCGGTCTAGCGCTACTATTTGAATGCTATATCCTGCCGCTGTTTGTACGGTTTGCAGCAAAATTTCTCCTTCGCGGGCGTGTTTGACAACGTTTTTTGCTGCTTCGGCGATCGCAATTGCAACTTTACCGCGATCGGTCTCATTAAATCCAACTTCGGCCGCCAGGGCGACTGCAATTCGTCGCGCTTCTCCGACTTGACTTTCTTCTGTTACGGGTAAGGCTAGGACATTTATCATTATTTGTCTAGTTCTAATCTCAAGCTAGTGCACATTTCAAAAGTAATTAGTTGTTAATTGTTATTTGTTAGTTGTTATTTGTTAGTTGTTACTGACTTCAGAAAACTAATTTCTGAGAATATTTCTAGTTACCCAACCTAAAACTCGGAGAAACCCAGTTTCTTGCCCATCATCAATCGTTTTAAAAACCGACAACTGTCAACTGTCAACTGTCAACTGTCAACTATCAACTGTCAACTGTTGAACCCCTCTCATCTCCAACGGACGATCGCAATTTTAGTTCCCTTACCCACCTTAGAAACAATCTCAAACTCGTGCATCAACCGCTTAGAACCGCTGAGCCCCAAACCCAAACCACGATCGGAAGTATAACCATCAGTCATCGCCAATTCAATGTCTGGAATTCCCGGGCCCTTGTCTTCAAATATCAGCCGCAGCCCTTTGCGAGTACCTAATTGAAGCATTTCTAGAGTTACAGTTCCCCCCTTGCCGTAGTCTACAGTATTGCGGGCGAGTTCGCTGGCTGCGGTAACAATTTTCGTTTGGTCTACCAAGCCGAATCCCATTGCTACAGCCCAGGTTCGCACTTGCTGCCGGACGTGGACTATATCGGAGGACGATCGAATTTCTAGTGTCTCACGTTTTGACATGGCGGCTACTCTAGTTAAAATAGAACTTCTCCACAAAACATATGAAGTGACACTCCTCACGCGAGTTCCTTGTAATAAATCTTCACAGTATCAAAAACGTATTTACCAGAAAGAATTGGTTGAAAGCCTCTCCTTAAAAGGAGAAATTAAAATCATATCATGTCCGGTTGATTGCTATCACAAAAACTGTTTGTAGTGCGGACTTCAGTCCGCTTGATTCTCCGGACTGAAGTCCGCACTACAAACCTTACTTATTGGTCAATCGAGCAGACATAATATCAGATGATTCATTACTCCAATAGTCTTCCTTCTGGGTAGAGGTCGTTGTCAATTGTCAACTGTCAACTGTCAACTGTCAACTGAAAAAACAACCTGTTTTTAAATTATCTGTCTCTAAATCACCGGACAAATCATTGACTTTTTACACCTCTGAATCAGACAAACCCAAGGATTTCCGCAATAAATTCATCCCCTTCTCAACGCTTAAAGCTGTCCTAACTCCTGTCAAAGAAAGCCCCAATTCAACCAGCGTAATCGCCACCGCCGGCTGCATCCCCACCACAACTGTTTCTGCATCTAAAAATCGGGACATGGTAGCGATATTGTTGAGAATGCGACCGATAAAAGAATCTACGATTTCCAGGGAAGAAATTTCGATTAAAACTCCTTTGACTCCTGTTTTTACTATGCGGTTTGTCAAGTCGTCTTGCAACGTCATTGCCAAGCGATCGTGCATATCTACTTGGATGGTCACTAACAGAAATTCTCCCATTTGCAGAATAGGGATCCGTTCCATAAATTCACCTCTATTTGAGTTTTGAATTAAATAAGTTTTTAGGCACAAACACAATATAGCGGTTGTCAATGTAATAGACAGAGCAATTCCAAATTACCAATTCCAAATTACCAATTAAGTAGGTAGGTAGGTAGGTAGGTAGGCGCAAATAAACCACCTCATGTAACAGAATGTAAAACCCCAGTAATCCCTGCGTTGGCGAAGCCTGCCCGAAGGGCTTATGCTTCGCTTCACTTCGTTTCGCTCTCTTCGGACATATTGATGTATTTTTATACTCATCTACTTACCAATTACCAATTACCAATTACCAATGCCCTGTTTGGCCAATGCCCTGTTTGCCCAATTCCCAATGACCTGTTTGCCCAATGCCCTGTTTGCCCAATTCCCATTTTTTTTATCTTTCCTCTTTAATATTTTTAATAGTTAAACCTTGGCGTTGCAAAGCTACTTTAAAAGCATCTGCCAAAGTCGCTTTAGTCAGAATATCCTGCAAATCAACTCCCAAATGAACGATGGTTTGAGCGATTTGCGGGCGAATGCCGCTGATGATGCACTCAGTACCCATCAAACGGGCGGCGGCTACAGTTTTCAATAAATGTTGAGCGACTAAAGTATCAACAGTCGGCACCCCTGTAATATCTAAAATTGCAAATTCTGAGCCTGTTTCCATGATTTCCTGCAACAGAGTTTCCATCACTATTTGAGTGCGGGCGCTGTCAAGAGTTCCAATCATGGGTAAAGCGAGAATACCTTGCCAAAGTTTGACTACAGGTGTTGACAATTCGAGCATTTCTTGCTGCTGGCGTTCGATGACTTCTTCGCGGGCTTTAAGAAAGATTTCTGTCACCCAAAGACCGAGCTGGTCTAATAAGCTGGTGGAAAGCCAAAGTTGTTCGACAAGTGCGTCGCGGTTTTGTGTCAATTCGCGACAAAGCCGATCGAACAATGGCTTTTTGAAGCATAAGATAAAACTGGCTATCTCCGATGGGGTAAAGCCCCTCTGAACGCGCGATCGCGAAACTTCGGCCAGCAGCAGCCGCATATTTTCCCACTCTGGTGTCTGGATGTCGCTCAAGTTACCGTGTCCCACAGCTATTTGGAGCAATTGCAGGAACTCTTGACACTCCGATCGCAATTCCTTCGCTCTCATCAAGTCGTCCCGCCGCAGCCCGGTGTTTTGCAGTTCTTTGAGCCAGTCTGCTAGTAACTCAGCTTTGTTTTTTTCGAGGATTTCCGCGATCGTGTGATTGCTTGTAAGTTCCATTAAAATTATCTCCTGCTTAGCAATTTGGTTGACACTCCCTGGTCTGAAGACGCGGGGATTCTTAAGGACAAACTTTGGGGGGATGAATCCGCCCAAAGTTTAATTCTTAAAGGGTTAGTCAGTAACCCGCTACCCACTCGCTCAATTATTGAGTCTATGGCAAATGATTGATTTCCTAATGATGTTTGCCGCACCGTTAACATCTGCATTCAGAATTAATTTCTGAGCAGAACGGTACAAACCTCGTTTAATTCTTTTACCAGACGGTTGCCAATTGTCGGGTTTTTCACCAACTTTCACTGGCAGTACGTCTCGATCCAAGAAGCTAGCTTTTGAGGTGTAGGATTCGTCTTGCTCTACAAATCTCCATCCCCTGAGAGCGCACTCTTGTTGTAGTCTATCTTTGACTTTAGCTGTGGGTATTTGGACAAAGTTTTGATTAGTATTTTTTCCCATATTGACTTCTTGCTTCTGTCCTTTATTCCAGCCAAAAACTACGACATTGATTTGGTGATTTTCGCAATACCCTATTATGCTTCTAACTGCTTTATTTACTGCATCTCTCATCCTTCTGCCGCGGGTTTCTGACAACTGTTGCAGTCTTTTTGACGAGAAACCTTTGGGTAACTTGTATTGAGTGTGCGCCGATTGCACTCGCGCTTTTTCCTTATTAAACCACTGGTTCCAAGACTTCAGCTTTCGACCATCAATGATGAAAGGCTTACTATTACTAGAAACACAAGTCAACCAGTTATTGATGCCGTGGTCGATTCCCAAAACCCCTGTTACTTCCAGACTACAACTAGCGGCTTGTTCAGTTAGACTTTCATAAACATACTCAAGCCAGACTTCGCCATTTCTAGGGATTAGCCTGAGTTCTTTAATCTGGCAATCTTTCAGTCTTTCTGGTAAAGTCACCCAGAGCGCATCTGTCCCAAAGTGTTCTTTGCCTTTGGTTCCTAAAGGCAATCGTACCCGATTACCCACTATTTTTAAAGCTTGACCAGGATAGGAAACTTGGTACATCGCCCCTTTAGTCCTGTACTTGGGTAGCCTCGGTTTTTGATTAAGCTCTCCTTTCTTGGCTAACTTTTGTAGGGTTCGGAAAGAGCTAAAGGATTCAGCGACCGATTTTAAAGATTGTTGCGCGACTTGCGAGTAGAGTAAGCCGTAATTCTCGTTGCCTTTGGCAATTTTGTACAAATCTGGGTATTTAATTGCACCTTTGTCCTTAAAGTACCGTTGCCGACTTTCGTAAGTCCCTACATTAAACAGATTGTTTGACCACCTCAACAGTTGCTCGACAATGGTTTTGTCGAGTCCTGTTAAATGCCACAGGTCTCTTTGTACTGCGTACATCTTTTTTTTACCCTCCTTGATTGATTTTACTAGAATTGGTCAATATTTAACTGGCAGGATAAATCCTCAAATCCCCTTTCATCCCTTGACTAAAATCGCAGGGTTTTCAGGGTATTTCTTATAAAATTGTACGAGCGATCGCACTCTTGGTATTTTGGATGGGGTAACTTCTGAGTTTAGCTCACTATTTGCTATTTGCGATCGGGGGTTAAAGGCCTAACTGCAAAATGCGTTTGACGATCGCACTGGTAGAACTCGGAACTTCTATTTCGATCAAGGAAATCTTGCCACCTCCGGCAATAACTGCCGGTGCTTCCGGCAGAGTTTCGAGTTGATAGTCACCTCCTTTAACGTATATATCAGGCTTCAGGATAGTTATCAGTTTAGTAGCTGTAATTTCGGAAAAAATTACTACGCCGTCCACTGGTTTGAGAGCAGCCAGCACTTCGGCTCGCTGAATTTCCGGTACGATCGGGCGGGGTGGCAATCCTGGCTGCTGCGGTTTGATAGCTTGCACGCTAACATCGCTATTCAAGCCCACCACGAGCGATCGCCCCAAAGCTTTTGCCGCCTGCAAATAGCGGACGTGCCCCGCGTGCAGGATATCGAAGCAGCCGTTAGTAAACACCATCGGACGCCACTTTTGAGGATCGGAGGCGATCGATCTTTCAAGTTCTCCCAACGTGTAAACACCCGAAATCATTACAGTCATAACTAAAAAAATGCACGGCGATGAATCATCATAGCAAAAAATGTGAGATAAGAGCGCGTTTGCCATTGAACGAGCCAGCGATCGAGCTGCCAATAATTAGTAATTGGTAATTAGTAATTGGTAATTAGTAATTGATCGCTCTTAGGGAGGAAGCAACAAACAAGAATGCCCTTCGGCTGCGCTTTCCGGCAAACAGAAGGAAAAAGCGGAAAATAGCTACTCCTGTATCTCTCCTCCCACCAAAAAAATCGATACTTGCTTTCCCACAGCCGCCAGCAGCCCCAAATTTGAGACTAAGAGTTCAAACTCCCAGATTCATCTATCGAGTAATAAAAATTTCGATTTTCAAGAGCGCGGTAGGCGATGAGGAATGACTTATTCTGTATGGGTTCGAGAACCAGCCGAAAGTTGCATTGTTTTTGTCAATAGGTACAAATCCTACAATCGAAAACAGAAAATCTCAAATCGAGCAAGTGACTGCCGTGTTGTGCAGTTGGTAATTGGAGGTTCAAAAGATTGGGAAACAATTATTTCTTTCAGATCTCTGTGAGATCAATTACTATAAGACAGGGGATGAAAGTGCCACGCCATCTGGCAAGCGAGAAATATAGCGGTGAAACACACCTAAATCTTACCAAAAATTTGGGTCTAAAGCCCCGTCCTTTTAGGACAGCTTTAATTCTACCAGAACTGTGTTAGAGTTTTTATATCCGGTTCGGTAACGTAAATGTTAGTATTTGAAGCCAAGCTAGAAGGAAAAAGCGAGCAGTACGAACGGCTAGACGAAGCCATTCGTACTGCTCGCTTCATTCGTAATAGCTGCATCAGATACTGGATGGATACGAAAGGGGTGGGTCGCTACGACTTAAGCGCTTATTGCGTAGTTCTTGCCAAGGAATTTCCTTGGGCCACCAAGCTTAATTCAATGGCTAGGCAGGCTTCCGCAGAAAGAGCTTGGTCATCAATTGCGCGGTTCTTCGACAACTGCAAAAAGGCAAAACCAGGAAAGAAAGGTTTTCCGCGCTTCAAAAAGCACTCGTCGCACGGTTCTGTAGAATACAAGACTTGTGGGTGGAAACTTTATGAAGACAGAAGAAGCATCAACTTCAGTGATGGCTTCAAAGCAGGTTCTTTCAAGTTATGGGGAAGTCGCGAGTTGCACGAATATCAGCTAAATCAAATTAAACGGGTGCGCGTAGTTCGTCGGGCAGACGGCTACTATGTGCAATTTTGTATTGACGCTGAACGCAACGAAAAGCGTGAACCGACCAGGAAAACTATCGGTTTGGATGTAGGGCTAACTCATTTCTACACGGACTCTGACGGTAATACCGTCGAGAACCCGCGTCATCTAAGAAAATCAGAGAAGTCGCTAAAACGACTTAATCGGAGACTCTCCAGAACCAAAAAGGGTTCCAAAAACAGAGATAAGGCGAGAAATCGCTTGAACAAAAAACACCTTAAGGTAAGTAGGCGACGTAAAGACTTTGCTGTGAAATTGGCAAGGTGCGTAGTCCAGTCTAACGACTTGGTAGCCTATGAAGACTTGCAGGTGAAGAACATGGTCAAAAACAAAAAGCTATCCAAGTCGATATCTGATGCGGCTTGGACAACTTTTAGAAATTGGATTGAATATTTTGGCAAAGTGTTTGGGGTAAGCTGTTCGACATTCAAACTGCACTATTTGTGTGCCAGACCCCATACTGTAAGGGGTTGAGGCAATAAATTTAAATGACTGACAGCTTAGCAACTGGTGGGAGGAAATTTGAGGCGATTACCCGATCGAGCTATTTTGGTGGAAAATAACCTGAAGTACCAACCTGTGCAAGCATCTTGTTGGGACTTCCCAAATCATCAAATGGGGGACGGTTTGATTCGTCTTTCGCGTGCGGAGTTTCCCGTCTCAGCAGCCCTTTTCAGATTCAGGACTCCTGTTTGCACAGATTCGGGACTTAACCTCTGCGATGGTGTGGCACCGGCCGCGCGATCTCCCCAAACGAAGCAATCAGTGAGGAAGAGCAATTGAACCCTCTCATCAGTCAACTCATTAAACAAAATTTCGTTTAATCTAACAGTGTAGAATTATCTAACAGCAATTATGAAAGCAACTAACAGCCGTCAATTTTCTTCAGTAGCTGCTCGCACTCTCAAAGTAGTCGGGATTATCTTGATTCTCTCTGCCTTGCTTAACAGCATTGTTCTATCGCTGCCGGGAGAAATCTCGGACATGAGCAATCGAGGCTGGCAGTTGGCCGCAGCAACTCAGATAGTTGACCGGGGCATTATTCCTTTGATGGGGATCGCCCTGCTGATGACGGGCTTTTGGGTGGACAGCAGCAGTGGAGTCTCTATTGACCGGCGCAATGTTTGGGTTGATTTGCGATTTTGGGCACTATTGATTTCCAGCTTGTTAGGGCTAATTTACCTATTGCTGGTTCCCGTTCATCTCAACAATACTCGCCTGGAACTCAAGGATGCTCTGGTTCTACTCGATAAGGAAGCCGGACAAGCAGAAGCTAAACTAGATGCCCAAATTAAAAGCGAGCAGTATAAATCTGAGTTAGAACAGCGTAAAAGCCTTCTCCGGAACCAGATAGGCGCGCTACTGCAAGACGACGGGAAGCTGCAACAAGAACTCAAGAATCCAAATCTTCCCAAGGAATTGAAAGCCGTGCTTCAGGAGTCGAAAAATGACCCGAAAGCCCTCGATAAGTTCTTGGAACAGCAAGCCCAAGAACTGCCAAATCAAGCTCGCAAAGAGATTGGTACCCAGAAGCAACAAAAAGAGAAAGAGTTGAGAACTCGATCGAGAAATTCGAGTTTGCAGACTGGAATCAACAGTTTGCTGTTGGCGATCGGCTACATTACTGTTGGTTGGAGTGGACTCAGAAGTATGGGAATTCTGCGGTTCGGCCACCGCAAAAATTGATCGACCCGACTGCTCGGAACGCGCAAGTCGAGATATCCCTAAGAAATACTTGATCTGCTGAATATAGCAACTGCACCTAGTAGTTAGGACGCTGTTAATTGCTGAAACCTTCTTACTTCTTACTTCTTACTTCTTACTTCTTCCTTCTTCCTTCTTACTTCTTACTTCTTCCTTCTTCCTTCTTACTTCTTACTTCTTACTTCTTCCTTCTTACTTCTTCCTTCTTCCTTCTTCCTTCTGCTATAGTTTGCCCTTACTGAAAGCTGGGAATGTTCTCAATTTATATTCTGACTTACAACGAAGAGATTGATATCGCCGCTTGCATTGAATCGGCACTGCTTTGTGACGATATCATTGTAGTTGATTCTTTCAGCAGCGATCGCACCCTTGAGATTGTTCAAAACTATCCCGTGCAAACAGTGCAGCACCGCTTTGAAACTCACGGACGCCAGCGGACTTGGATGCTTCAAGAAGTAGAATGCAAGTACGAATGGGTTTACATCCTGGAAGCTGACGAGCGGATGACGCCTGCACTGTTTGCTGAATGCTTAAAGGCGATCGAAAGTCAAGAATATATCGGTTATTACGTAGCTGAAAAAGTAATATTTATGGAGCGCTGGATTCGTCGCAGCACTCAATATCCGCGCTATCAAATGCGCCTGTTTCGCAAAGACCAAGTATGGTTTACTGACTACGGTCACACTGAACGGGAAGTCTGCAACGGGCCCACTCACTTTTTGAAGGAAACCTACCCTCACTATACTTGCAGCAAAGGTCTTTCTCGCTGGATTGAAAAGCACAACCGCTACTCGACTGACGAGGCGGCGGAAACTCTCCGCCAATTAGCAGCCGGTCAAGTAAATTGGTGGGATTTATTGTTTGGCGCGTCGGAGGTGGAAAGGCGCCGCGCTTTGAAAGATTTTTCTTTGCGTTTGCCTTTGCGGCCTGTGGTGCGCTTTTTCTATATGTATATTTTACTCGGCGGATTTCTTGACGGTCAAGCTGGATTGGCTTGGTGCACGCTACAAGCTTTTTATGAATATCTAATTTTGCTCAAAGTTTGGGAAATGAAGCATATGCCACTGCCGAATTTGAAAGCAGGGGAAGAACAGTCTATTTCCGAGGTAGTGAAAGTTGAGCCATCTAAAGTTTCTTATAATCTTGGTGCTTCCGATACTCGTAGTTAAAAATTAAGCCTTGGTATGTTGTTGCGCTTAAGCGCTCTTTGATAGATATAAGAAAGAGCGCTTAAGCGCAACAACGTACCTAATCTAATAGTGAGAAAAAAAAACCGGTTTCTTGGAGAAGCCGGGTTTCTGAATAACCTCAAAGTTTGAGGTTTAATCAAGTTTTGATTGTTAACTTAAAACTCTTGAGATTTTGCTGCTGTTTTTTCGCGATCGATCTTTAAGATCAACACACCCAAAGGCGGCAGACACAAGTCGATCGAATAAGCGCTGTTGTGGAACCACCACTCATCAGTCCACTTACCTCCCAAATTCCCCATATTGCTGCCGCCGTACTCCCGCGCGTCGCTGTTAAACAACTCCGTATAGAAACCCGGTTCCGGCACTCCGACGCGATAGTGAGAGTGGGGCTGCGGCGTAAAATTGCACACAGTAATCACAAACTGATCGCCATCCTTCTCGCGGCGCACAAAGGCTACCACGCTGTGTCTGTTGTCGCTGCAATCAATCCACTCAAACCCATCCTCAGCAAAATCTTGACTGTAAAGTGCCGTTTCGCTGCGGTACAAATTGTTCAAATCCTTGAAAAATAGCTTCAACTTTTGGTGTGGCTCAAATTGCAGCAACTGCCACTCCAAATCGCCCCAAACGTTCCACTCTTGCCACTGGCCGAACTCCATCCCCATAAACATGGTTTTCTTTCCGGGATGGGCAAACATAAAGGTAAACAAACACCGCACGTTTGCAAACTTTTGCCATTCGTCCCCTGGCATTTTCCCGATGATGTGGGCCTTGCCGTGGACGACTTCATCGTGGGACAAGGCCAGCATGAAATTCTCGCTGTGGTTGTACCACATACTGAAAGTTATGTTGTTTTGGTGGAACTGCCGGAACCACGGATCCATGTGGTAGTAGTCGAGCATATCGTGCATCCAACCCATGTTCCACTTGAGGTTGAAGCCCAAACCGCCTACATAGGTTGGCCAAGATACCATCGGCCAAGAGGTAGATTCTTCGGCGATCGACAATGCGCCTGGGAAATAGCTAAAAATGACGTGATTTGTCTGGCGCAGAAAATCTGCCGCCTCGATATTTTCGCGTCCACCGTACTGGTTGGTCAGCCATTCTCCGGGTTCGCGGCAGTAATCTAAGTACAACATCGAGGCTACTGCGTCTACGCGAATGCCGTCGATGTGATACTTGTCAAACCAGAACAGAGCATTTGATACTAGGAAATTCCGCACTTCGTTGCGGCCGTAGTTAAATACTAGGGTTCCCCACTCTTTGTGCTCGCCCTTGCGGGGATCGGCGTGTTCGTACAAGTGAGTTCCGTCAAAGAAGGCTAAACCGTGACCGTCTTTGGGGAAATGTCCCGGCACCCAATCTACCAGTACGCCTATCCCTGCGGCGTGGCACTGGTCAACAAAATACATGAAATCTTCTGGTGTGCCGTAGCGGGATGTTGGGGCGAAATAGCCTGTTACTTGATAGCCCCAGGAACCGTCGAAGGGATGTTCGGCAATGGGCAACATTTCGATGTGGGTGAATCCTAAGTCTTTGACGTAGGGAATTAGCCGATCGGCCAATTCGCGGTAAGTCAAAAAGCGCGCGCCCGGATTCAGTTCCGAAACCGACACTGCTGGTTCTATTTCGCCGTTTGGCAGTACGGCAGGTTCGGCTGTACCCGCGTGCAGCCAAGAACCGATGTGGCATTCGTAAACCGAAACCGGCTGCGTCAGTTGGTCTGTGTGCCGCCGCTGTTCGATCCAAGCGCTATCGTGCCAAGTGTAGGTATCTAAGTCGGTGACTATTGAGGCTGTTTTGGGCCGTACCTCTTGCTGGAAACCGTAGGGGTCGGACTTTTCGTAGGGATGTCCGTCTTGGTTTTTCACTTCGTATTTGTAGTGAGTTCCGTAGGATAGTCCCGGAATGAATAATTCCCAGATGCCGTTTTGGGATTTCCGCATTTGATGTTTGCGGCCGTCCCACAGGTTGAAATCGCCTAATACTGATACGTTGCGGGCATTCGGAGCCCAAACTGCAAAATATACTCCTGTAATGCCGTCTACTTCGGTGAAGTGGGCTCCTAGTTTTTCGTAAATCCGGTGGTGGTTGCCTTCTGAGAATAGGTGAAGGTCAAATTCTGTGAGTTTGGGCGATCGAAAGGCGTAGGGATCGTAGATAAAGCGTTCGTGTTCCCCTTCTTTGACTCGCAGTTGATAGTTTGCTAGTTCTGGGGTGTCGATCGTACATTCAAAAAAGTGAGGGTGATGTTCTGATTTCATCGGGTATTCGGCCCTCGCTTCAGGCAAAACTACCGATACTGCTTCGGCATTCGGCAGATAAGCTCGGACGACCCAGACTTTTTTGCCATTTTCTTGCGTAGCGTGGGGGCCTAGCACTTCAAATGGATCGTGGTGCTGATTCCAAACAATCCGGTCAATCTGTTCAAAGGGGACGGTCGCGGGCATAAAACTACTTACCTCAATCTTTTGACTAAATGGCGGCTTTCAAAACCTAGAGCGGAGCTGCACTTTACATTTGGATACATTTTTGATCGCTAATGCTACCACGCTTACTGCAATCCTTGCGCGCGCTCTTGCCTTGCTGGCGACCAAGCTGTGCTTTTACTGCTAAGGGCTAACATCTAAGTATAGAAATATTAAAACAAATTGAAAAATTTATATTTTTTAGATAATATTCTTGACTTTTTTTAACCTGTGTGATATAAGTTTTTTTCAAATTATGGTCAATGTGCCAAACTCAGGTGGGCCAAGGAGGGTGAGTTTGGCCGAGAACTCAATGATGATTAATTAGTGGAATTTTCAGGCTGGGGCGATCGCCCGACAGGTATCTTTTAAAATCCCGGAGGCAGGGTTTCGCCGCAAACTTGGTGAATGTTGGCAATGCGCTCCAACAGCCAAGGATGCTCAATCCGGTATTGAGGAATCAAAGCTAAAGGACTCAGCAGCGCGGCAGCAGTAATATCTGCCACGCTCAAGGAGTCGCCTACCAAATAGGAACCATCTTGCCAGCGACGCTGTAACAGGTCTAAAGCAGCGCTCAGGCGCAACTCGGCGAGTTTTGCCGAAGCGTGGTTAATGCCGAACTGGCGGCGCGCTAACTGAATTACTAACTGGCTCAAAACAGACGGGTCGATTTCCTTGCCCGCACCAGCGCGAAACTCGTAGTAAACAAATCGAGTGGCAATGCCGATGCTTTCATCGAGCCAGTCTTCCAGCATCCAAGCCTCTGCTTGCAAACTTTCGCCTGCGGGTAACAGGGACTTTGAAGGAAAACTAGACTCTATCCAGTGCAAAATTTGCGTCGAGTCGGCGATCGCCCCTGGTTGACCTTCAATTTGAGGCAGCAGTACCGGGACTGTCCTCAAACCCCCCGTGAGAGGCTTGAGTTTCAAAACGTGCAGGCCCGGAGTCAAATTTTCTACTTGAAAGGGGATTCCCTTGTAACCAAGGGCTAAGCGGACTTTGCGGCAGTAAGGGGAGGTACTGAACTGTAGTAAAAGCATCTGACAAAAAATAACACCCAACTTGAGGCCTAGACTGATGAGATTGAAAAATGCGAAGAGCGAACCATTTTTCACTCGGAGGCTAGGCCCGTTGGGGTTGTACTCCGCGATCGCCTAGTTAGGGCTTTTTAGGAGAGGGAGAAGTAGTGGCTGCTGGAGACTTTTCAGCGCCAGGAGACTTCTCAGCCCCAGGAGAAGCCTTTGGAGATTCCTTTGGTGTTGCTGGAGAAGAAACAGGAGGAGGAGGAGTTGTACCGCCACCAGGAGTGGGGCTAGCGCCACCGCCACTGCCACCCTCACCGCCGCAAGCACCCAGGGCTGCTGCAATGCCAATTACCAAAGTCAAACGAATTAATCCCTTGTTCATAAACACTCCTTAACATTCAAAACCCATCGCAAGGAAGGGAATAGTGTACTTGAGAAACAATGCTGGCACGAATAGATCGACGATTCGCTCGTTGATTACAATACTGCATTTATTAATAAATTTCACATTGATTCTGGCGAACCGGCAAAAAATTCATTTTTTTGGCAAATCTAGAAGTCAAAGAGACCAGTGGTAGGATGGGTTGGGTGGTTTGTGAGGTATCTTTGGTAAGGATAACCGAGATTTCCAGAAATTGGCGATCGGCAACCGCAAAAACTCCTAACCTTACTCAAGCTGAAGCTGCCCTCTATACGTAAATTTGGTGAACTCTATGACCGCTGCTATCAGATCCCCGGATT
>NZ_JAHRFA010000023.1:66670-86307 GCF_020883045.1 Microcoleus sp. CAWBG58
GATAACCGAGATTTCCAGAAATTGGCGATCGGCAACCGCAAAAACTCCTAACCTTACTCAAGCTGAAGCTGCCCTCTATACGTAAATTTGGTGAACTCTATGACCGCTGCTATCAGATCCCCGGATTCTCCTCGCCGCTCCCGATCGACCGGCAAGGCCACCACAGACGCTACCAAAAGCAAAGTTACTTCTATTGCCCGAGCTAGACGGGCAAAAACTGGGCCTGAGTTGCCTAACTACTCCCCAGCCGACGAACAGGCTAAACCTCGCCCGCAAGCATCGGTGCTGAAAGTAATGCCCGATCGCCAGTCGCATCCGATGTGGCTGCAATCGCTCCTGCGGGTGGAGCGCGCCTCCTCAGCCGCATTGGTGCTGCTGTTGGGCGGTGCTCTGACTCTCTACGGTTTGACTGTTTACGGCGAGCAACGCTGGAGTCAAGAGTATCAAAAGCTGGAAACTCTGCGCCGGGGCGAACAGCAGTTGAGTGCTGCTAGCGAAGTCTTGAAACATCAACTTGCTAAAGAAGCTGAAAATCCAGAAACTGGTTTGGCTGCACAGAAGCCTGGGGACACGATTTTCTTGCGCCCGGCCCCGGAAAACAGATCGCCTGGTGCGCCGACACCAAATTCCGAAGAACCTGCTCTCCAGAAGCGATCGGGCGGGGAAACGCCGCTGGGCTATTGAGGCTATATCAGTCGATGGATTTTAGATTTTAGATTTTAGATTTGCTCTGAAGATGAATCTGGAGGCTTGAATCTTGAGTCTAAAATTTGGGGATATGCACAAAGATTGTCTGTCTGTCGGGGCTACGGTACCCGTTTTTGGGCAATGTCAACGCGGAGAGGGCCCGAGGGGGAAATGTCCGAGGGCTTGCTTCCGGTTTGATTTTTGTGTAAGTGCCGATCGATTTTGGCCCTACTTACCCTCGGTTAAAATTTTATTTTAAAATAATTAACAAACAGAAGTTCAAAAAAATAATGCTACAGTAAGCAGTTGACAGTTGACAGTTGACAGTTGACAGTTTAAGAGCGACATCTACCTAAAAGTCCGAGAATTGGAGTAATCAATAGTCTGATTTTAATTTCTCCCGATCGGGCTTGGGGCTTTGAACCAATTCTTTCGGGTAAGAATAAATCCAAATCCAATATTTATCAAATATTGCCAATTCTTAAATTATTAAATTATTAAATTATTAAATCTAAAATCTAAAATCTAAAATGGTAGAACTTGTCGGTAAATTTGGAATGCTATGAGCTACGATCCCCGTTTTGACCGCTACAGATCGCCGAATTTTAAACGTCCAAAAGCGTCGAGCGATCGCACTTGGTGGGGCAAAGGGGCCAAACCCAGATTTGCGGCTACCGCTAGCAGCCCGCCCCGGCCACCCCTGGAGCGTTTAAAACGCCACAAGTTCCGCTTGTGGGTTGTGTGGGTGGTGTTGATGCTCGGGGGGCTGGCGCTGGCTGTAAATTTGTTTTATTTGCAGGTGACGCGAGCTCCGGCGCTGCGTAAACGGGCTCTTCAGCAGCAAACTCTCAAAACGAAGCCGTTTGTGCCGAGACGCCCGATCGTCGATCGCACGGGGAATGTGTTGGCGATCGACAGACAGGTGTACACTCTCTACGCTCACCCGAAGTTGTTCAAGCACTCGAAGGCGGAGATTGCTGCTAAATTGGCTCCGATGTTGCCGATCGAGGTAGCCCCTGGCAATACGGCGGAAACTGAACTGCTGCGAAGGTTTAATCTGGGAGAAAGCGGTATTACGATCGCTAGTTCTTTGGCTCAAGAAATTGCCGATCGCGTGGGGCAGATGCAAATTAAAGATAGTCCTGTGGATGGGCTGGAGTTGGTGCGGCAGCAGCAGCGTTTTTACCCGCAGCAGGAGTTGGCGGCGGATGTTCTGGGTTATGTGGATGGGGAACGGAAGGGACAGGCGGGGGTGGAATACAGCCAGCAGAATTTGCTGGAACGATCGATGCCGTCGATTCAATTTAGTAAGTCGATCGACGGGCGTTGGCTTCCCGATCGACTGACGGCGGGTTTTGTGCAGCTTGATGACTTGAAATTGCAATTGACGATCGACAGTCGCTTGCAGCGGGCGGCCCGGATTGCTCTGAAGGAGAAAATGCTCAAACATGAGGCGAAGCGGGGTACGGTGATTGTGATGGATGCCCGTAACGGGGAGTTGCTGTCGGTGGTGGCTGAACCTTCTTACGATCCGAATCAATATTTTAATTTCGATTTGTCGCGGTATAAAAATTGGGCTGTAACTGATGTTTATGAGCCTGGTTCGACTTTTAAACCGATTAATGTGGCGATCGCCCTGGAAGCGGGTGCGGTCAAACCTAACACTGTGTTTAACGACGAAGGTCGGATTTATATGGATATCTGGACTATCCAAAATTCCGATTACAAACAAGCAGGCGCCCGGGGCCCTTCGACTGTTACGCAGATTTTGAAACATTCTAGTAATGTGGGGATGGTTCACATAATGAACACGATGAAAGCTTCTCTTTACTATCAAGCTTTAGAAAAATTGGGACTGGGACAAACTGCGGGTACAGATTTGCCTTTTGAAGTAACGAGTCAGCTTAAAAATCGAGAGCAATTTATTAATTCTCCGGTGGAAGTTGCTACTACTGCTTTTGGTCAGGGTTTTTCGATTACTCCGATGCAGTTGGTGCAGCTTAATGGGGCTTTGGCTAACGGTGGCAAGTTGGTAACTCCTCATGTTGTGCGGGGACTTTTCGATCGCGAAGGTCAACCTTTTTGGAAGTTGCCGAGGGCTGTTCCGAAGCAGGTTTTTTCGCCACAAACTACCAAGAAGGTTTTGGAAATGATGGAAACTGTGGTGGATGGTGGTACGGGGAAAGCTGCACAAATTCCTGGGTATCGGATTGCTGGGAAAACGGGAACGGCTCAAAAAGCTAGTGCTGGTAGGGGTTATTCTGATAAGGCGATTATTACTAGCTTTGTGGGGATCGTGCCTGTGGAGGCTCCTCGGTATGTGGTGCTGGCGGTGATTGATGAGCCGAAGGGTGGTGGTAGCGGGGGAGTTGTGGCGGCGCCGATTGTGGAGTCGGTGATGGAGGCGCTGATTAATATTGAGAAGATTGCGCCGAGTAAGAAGTAGGAAGGGCGGTTCAATGGAGATGATTCGGGTGGGATGGGTTCACCCGTATAAGTGTCAACTTAACGCTAAAGTCCTTTGTATCTCTCGTTCACATTCGAGGCCCGATCCCCGTCGCATCCCCCGATCAAAGACCCACTTTGAGTGCTTCTTGTCCCCCCCTTATTAAGGGGGGCTAGGGGGGATCTTGCCTTAATCAGTAGACAGAAGATCTGGACTACGTTTGATGTTAATTTGATGTTAAGTTGACACTGCCTTGAAGGCTGGCAATTGGTGTCAACAATAGCCTAAAACACCTTTATAGATATCGTTTGCTGCTGAGACTCGATCCCCCCTAACCCCCCTTAATAAGGGGGGGATAAGAGTGTTTCCGCTTCCCCCCAACTATCATTGTGGCGCCGGGGGATCTGGCCCGAAGTATCAGCAGCGATTAAATTCAATAAGTTCTGACAAACTCCCTGAAAACTCTGGAACACCTCAACATTTGTAAATCTGACAACTGTTAGTCCATACCCCTCTAAAATCGCTGTTCTTTCTGCATCATGTTGTTTCCCCTGTTCCGTAAAATGACTTTCCCCATCAACCTCAATTACCAACATGAAAGCAGCACAATAAAAATCTACAATGAAATTGTCGATCGGTCGCTGTCTCAAAACTCGAACAGGGAAATTTCTCAGAAAATTCTGCCAAAGTTTTTTTTCGGCTGGAGTTGGATTTTTTCGTAGTTGCTGGGCGATCGGGATAAGTTTTCGGTTGTAAGGTAGATGGAAGTTGGAGTCGTGTAATAATTTAGGCATTATCCCCCTCATCTTGGCTAGATATCCATGGCATCCCCACGATATTCGGGGGACTTGATTTTAGTTTATACTGTAGGTAAAAATGCAATTGTTTGAAGATGGAAAAGTTTATTGCGATTTCAAAAGTGTCAAGTTAAGGTCAAATATACTGCGGATCTGTTGTCTGACGATTAGGCCAGATCCCCCCTAGCCCCCCTTAATAAGGGGGGGACAAGAGTACATACAAGGGTGAGGCTTGGGTGCGAGATCAATAACAAAATCTATTTTTGTTATTGTCTGGATTGGGTTTGCTTTGTCTTTCAGAGGTGCGTGTATGTCCTATAAGTGTGGAAATAATCACGCACCGATCGCCTTTTGGAAGATTTGGATGAGATAGTGTGAGGTTTCCTTTTGCTTGTAGACTTGTGAGGCCACATTCGTCAGTTTTGTTATACACTGGGCAACCTTGGTAATTGAACATGGCTCGCCAGACTGTTCCATCTTGTGTTACTTTATTTGTGTTCTCATTGACCTTTCGCAAAGTTGTGTCATTTTCATTTATCCTAATTTGATATTCTAAGCTTTTCCATTGACTGGCTGGTACTTTGGCTGGGAAAATTTCGGATTTGTGGATGGCTACTTCGACATTTTCTCCGACTTGTTTGAAGCTGGCTTGCCATGAGGTTTTGTCGCGTTTGGCGTTGCTTTGGGCCAGTTCCATTGCCCAAGAAGCCCGATCGACTGATACCTTCAAACGGTGGTTGTTGATGAACATGAGCCAAGAGGGGCTGGCGATCGCACAAAATATTCCCAGTATTGCGATAATTATCAATGTCTCAAGCATTGTAAAACCGGCGTTAGATGCTGTGGCTCTGCGTTTGGGGGTTTTATTTATTGACACGTAAGTACACTCAGTGATTTTTTGTTTAAAAAAAATAGCTGGAAGGCTCTATTTTTGTTGGGAGTATTTTAACTTTGAGTGTGGTTACTGTATAGGTCGCTTAAATAAAATTTACATAAAAAATTAGGATCTGGTAGGGGCGGTGTGGAGAGAATCGATCGCCCTTTGGGACAAATTGCGCGTATTGATGCGATCGCCCGCTGTGGATGAGAGCGTGCGGGGCGGCTAAATTTGCGATCGTACTAATGCTCGAAAGGCTTTCATGGCGACGTTTCTGCCGGCTGTTTTGCTTTGTTCGATATACTGGGGGATCAGATGGGCGATCGGGAAGCTGGGAAATTGGAGACTGCGATCGGACTGTACGTATTTTCCATCTTGCAATACGCTCTGGACGCCCTACTTTTTCATTAAGTCGTTACTCTCAAAGAATTTCGATAATTCTCCGGCAGCCATTCTATTTGCTACTTCATTGGGATGTTGGTCAGTTTTGTGTACCCAAAGCTTGGAATCCTGTTGGCCAACGAATCCATTCAATAAATCGACAAACGGAATTTTTAAAGAGGCACAATAGTCTTCTATTACTTTGTGAATATGTCTGAATGGATAGCTATCATTTAGTTTAAAGAGTACAGGGTATACTGCAACTACAAGCTGGAAGTTCTGTTTTTCAGATAGCGTTTTTCCTTTCCTGAGCGCAGTTTTGACAGATTCCCAACCGGGGCTACCTTCTAAATAACCATCTTGGTAATGACGAATCATCTCATGATATAGAATAGGTTTTTCAATACTGCCGATTAAAGCGTTGATAAAAAACGAATTTTTTCTAACTTCAGCTAGTACCTTTGGTCTAGAGATAAAGTTAATTGTTCCTGTTCTGTCTGCATCATTCAAAAATACTACGATTACTACTACGTCTGGTTTGAATTTTATTACATATTCCTCAACCAACTTGATTTGTTCTTTGGTGGATGTTCCTGACACACCAAAATTTAGAACCTCGGTGTTGGGATGTTTGGATTGTATTGCGCGTTCAAAACTTACTGGTAAGGTATCGTTGTCTTTTACACCCATCCCAAGGGTAAAGGAATCACCGAGGAATGCTATCCTGGTTATACCGTTAGCTTTCTCAAAGGCTCGATCCAATCCCCGAAATCCTTTAGGATTTATGGTTCCTGACACTTCATTTTTTTCATTAAAATATCTTCGAGGATTGTCAGGGTAAGTATATAATAGCTTTCCATTCGGTTGATAAGCGTATACTTGTCCTTGAACGCGATCCTCTTTCCATATAACTATCCTAGAATCTCCTATATTTAAGAGTCTACAAACTCCTTCTGCTAAGAGAAAAGATAGTAGTACGCTAATCACTAACGTATAAAATTCGTCATTTTTGAGACGTTTCTTTGCGATCGCAATAACTAGCAATAAAAAAAATAAAAATACCGCTAAAGGAAGATCAATAATATAATTCGCAATTCTCATGTATTAGACATATCTTGATTAAGGATAAAATTTATTGAAAACTAGGGCGTGCACTCAGGCCCTTCACCAGTTCTCATTCCGCCTATGAGAGTTTCGACGATCGCACATTGCTTTGCACCGTTAGGTGAAGCAGAAACTGATACCACAAATCTTCCGGGAATTGCAGAATTTGCACTACTTGGGGGTAATTTTTTTACATTGCCCTGATAGTCAAAAATGATCGAGTTTAGAGGAAGATCAGTATCACCAGCAGTAGTTACATTCGTTGACAGTGCAATAGTACCGGGTTTAATTTCGCCTCCAGCATTTAACGTCTGGGTTTGACCGCCTGTGGGAAGTGGCGGGTTAAACGTAACTATTGGCGGATCATTGACAGGTGGGCCAGAAAATGTAATTGTGACTGGGCTCTTAGTTCGCTTTGCTTCGCTTTGTGCAAGTCGTAATGATTGAAAAACGCGATCGTTGACTGTGCGGACTCTTTGTCTGTTGATGAATCCCAACCAGCCCGGAGCTGCGATCGAAGCTAATACACCTAACAGTATCACTACGATTAGCAATTCTAAAAGCGTGTATCCGTTATCGCCCTTTCTGGATCTAGTTTTTTGGAAATTGGAAGTTGCTTTGGCGTCACAACTCTGCAAAAATTTTAATAATATTGCGGTTTTCATTTTACTCTCCTGTTTTATCTGCTAGTCGAGCGATTGGGAAATCTGTTTTAGACATTAGTTATTTTCCGATCGCAGCTATACCTTGTACTTGCACGCTTGTTGTGGGGAAAAATGCCGATTTGTTAGCATCATAATTAGCATTGTTGGGTTGAAGGCGGCGCTGGCTATTGCCTCTGATTGTAACTCTGGCTAAGTTCCTTGATGTATCCACACAAGCGTAGAAGCTATTTATTGTCTTGTCTGGGTCTGTTACTTTTAGAGTGTCTTCTGCCACTTTTTGCGCTGCTGCTAACCCTATTTGAGTTTCAGGATTGCCAAGAGCTTGTTGACACTCATCAAGAGCAATTGTCTTGGGGCTGTGGTCTATGTAATTAACGAGAACTTGAGAATTTTGAGCAGCATCAGGCAATCCCGCTACCTTTGTCACATCTTTTGTAGGATCGCTAAACTTAAAGTCTGTATTAAAAGCTGCATCTTGCTTTAAAGAAGGTCTTGCATCAATATCAGTATCTGTGTAGTAAGGAGGCATAGTCCCCGTAGCGTAAGGGTTTTTAAGTCCATCCCTAATTTCATAGCGGGCAATGCGTTTAGGACAATCGTTGCCTGAAGGCTGACACCAAATAGATTTAGGATCAGTTTCTTTGATCTGGTAGTAGGCAACTAACGATCGTACATAGGTATCGTTACAATCAATTGTTCCGCCAGATATGCCTGGAATCCTGCAATCATTTGGCTTTAATCCAGTGCTAAGAGGAACAGCATTTTTAACCTGCTGTCGCTTCCAGAATACAAGTATCGGGATTTTATTTGCATCGTTGGCAGGAAGTTGAGCTTTGATAGCGTTGATTCCTTTGCCATCATAAATATAAATAGCTTGACTCAAATCTTGGGCAATGAAATCAACTGCCGCCTGAATATCTTGCTCGGTGTTTGACTTGACTTGTTCCCTTCTGTCGGTATTCAGCATATCGACTACAAAGCTGAGCATCGGCGTAATGATTAAAAATGCCATAACTGTTCCGATCAGCAGTTCGATCAGAGTCATGCCCTTTTCTGTTTTAGTTTGCTGAAACCGTTTTCGCTGGTGCTGACTTTTTAGAAGCAACCTGAGTAAAATTTTCATTTTGACTTTTTCCTTTGTCAAATTGGGAAGGTATTTTAAATTTAATCGAAGTTCCTGCAAGTATTATTTACAGCCGGTTCGAGCACAAATGGATCGATAGGATGAAGCCCCGCCTTCTGGGGCAGGAGGAATTTCTGTACTCATTACTACCAAGGGTGCATTGGGATTGCCAAGTCCTGCTCCAACTATAGATTGACCTGTAGTTGTCAAAGTGCCACTAGCATCGGCTCTGTAAACCCGGACAGTCAAACCGTAGCCCGCCTCTTTCGCCTCTTGATTAGAAGTAGCACTTACAGATCGCCACGCACCCTGAACACGAAAATCTTTGCTGCCAGTACAACCTGCTTTTTCATCTAAGTCAACGCAGTACAAATTAGCTAAGTTTCCAGGAGCAGGAGCAACATTTGGAGCAGACGACGTATCTTTTACAGGAAACTTTTCTGTATCTGTCGGTTTAAGCGCCCCCGTCCTGAGAGCGTCGATGTATGTTCTCGCCGCCTGCGTGGCGAGTTCCATCCGCCGCGCTTGTACGCGAGTTGCTACTGAGAAAGCCATCACGGGGGCGATCGCTATCATTAGCACCGAAACGACAATCATCGCTACCAATGACTCGATAATCGTGTAGCCACCATCTCGTGACTGGGATAAATTTTGCTGTTGTTGTCGTTTCATAATTAGGAATCGAATAATTGAGTAGCAGAAACTTAGGCTGGAGGAGGGCATTGACTTGGTTTGAAAGGAGCATCCACAGCAAAAGTGCCAGGGTTAGCAGCAAGTTCAGCACACATCAAAGTTTGTATCCACTTGTCATCGCGACTAACTTCCCGGAAATACTCATCCGGCTCAATCTTTCTAGGAGGAGTAGTGAGCCTTTGGGTAAACAAGTCAGGTGGCTGAGATAGCAAACCGACATCGAAACCCCAATCCCGTTTTGGTGGGACGAAATACGCAAACCGACCTCCACCATCTGTTCTATATGTTGTTTGGGGAGCTGTGTAAGCAGGAATTGGTGAAGTTGCTGGTCGAGCGAACAAACTTTTCAGGGGAGGAATTCCAGTAACACTGAGCAGAATTGGCTGGTAAGGGCTTGTGCTATAAGCGCTTCGATTTAATTGGATGAAAGAACCCTTGATATCGGTTGAAACATCCGCATTGTTGACGTTCCAGCTTTCCAAAAAGCGGGGTAAATTTTGCAAGCCACCGTTGGTGTCACCGCTTGTCCTAGCAAGATCAAGAGCTCGGGAAGGAGTGTCCCCGGATCCTAGGAGCAGATGGAAACTTGTTGGTGTAGCTCTCGGTAGCCAGCCAGTTTCTTTCACTAACTTATTAAAGGTGAGATCTGTGGCCGGTGCCACCGTTTGGATTTGTAACATTGGCATTAGCAATGGCTGGAAGGTCTGAGTTGTTGATAAAACTGGCAGATCGGTTATATTATTCCAGTCTTTCAAATTTCTGTTGACCACAAACGGTAATGGGTCGTTGCCGTAACTGACAGCAGTACCACTTGCGGTTGCTGTAGTTGCGAACCATAGAGAATTAGGTTTTGGTGTTCCAGGATTAGCAGGATCGACAGTCCCCCCATTAATGCCGTAAGGCTGTGGAGTTGCCCCTCCATTGAGATTATTGGCAGAATCTCTGGGGAAAGCCAGACGGCGGGGGAATCGCTGCAATTCTGGAATCGGAGGATCGGCTGTTGTCCCGGCTTTATAGGTACTTAAGCGGGTAGTTGAATTGTATGTTGGTGTCGTTGCTATTACATCAGAAACTTTGCGCCCTGTCTGTGGATCGACGAACCAGTCGGCATCGGTACATTCAGAAACCGGCAATTTTATGCAAGTTTCCATCAAATATTCTGGGAATTCTCCGCGTCTTTGAACGGGCGTGACAAAGTTGTTGAAGTAAGAGCTATTCAGCTTGGGAGCTTTATAGTCATCATCTTTTAGCCCTGCTGGTGGAGTCACAGGCGGCAATGTACCATCAATTAAGAAGGCCCCGCTAGTGAGACCATTAGTAATAAAATTGTTGTGATAAAAACCTTGTTGTCTCCGAGGTAATACAGCAGCAGCGCCCGCATTATTTCTGAGGTCAAAATCCCCTTCGTTGCGGAAACCAAAGCGGTAGTCTTTTGATAGCAAAGTGATAGCATCTGCAAGTACCGTTGCGGGACGCCAATTATCACCAACGGTACAATCTTTAAGTCTGGGGTCGCCTGGGCGACAGGCAAAATTAGGATTGAGAGCGCCACGACCGCTGTAAAAGTTACTCCAAGTATTCTTGTCTAAAGGTGTGACAAACTCTTCTTGGCTGTGTTTGTTAAAATCTCCTTTGATATAAACAGGCAAATTAGATACCAAAGTCAGACCTTTTTCTCTAACCACGTCAGCCACGGTATATGGATTTGGTCTTACCGGGCCGGGTTTGCCACGGAATAGTGATTGACCGTTAATGACGACAATCCCGTTAGGCTTGCGTGTGGGATCGAGTAGAGAGTCTGTCGGACTGACTAATCTCGCTGTAGTTTCATCACTACTTCGAGCACTTCGATCGGGCAGCGCGTCATCCCGACTGGCATAAATAATCCCACTGTTTGGCAGTAAATACTCTTTTGCCGGGGCTGGCCCGTTAGACCCAGTAAACTCTTCCCCCCGCAGTTTCTCTATATCCAACTGAGTTGCTCGAACTTCTAAGGGTTGCCGTTCTTCCATGGGAAGGTTATAGAACCCTGTCAATATTGCAGCGGGAGCAGTAGCTGGAGTAGTCGTAGGCAAAGGACTGCTGAGGGTAAATTCTTCATTCACATTAGGAGTAGCAGTATTGTCAGCGTCTACCGCTTTTATTTCTCTGGCATTCAAAAAAGCTACTTCCTGAATAGCCCCAGGAGGAATTGCAGTGCTAGCGGTGGGATTCTGCAAAATATTTAAAGCGCAAGCAGTAGAGTCAATCGCTGCTAAGTCATCCAAATTCCGATCATTTGGATCTTTCAGCAGCGCCTCTCTCAAAGGCTTGTTGGCAAACCTACCGTCAGGGAAGACGTAGTTGGCTTGTGCCGTATAAATTGGGTCGCCACCACTCAATAAACCGTTAGTGGTTGTGAGAGGTCCCGCAAGCGGCGGTCGTCCAGGGAAACTGTAGACTATACCGTTGTGAGATCCTATGAATCTACCTGTTGTAGGAAAGTTTGGTCCTGTTGCTGGAAGTGGTGTTACGGTATCTCCACTGACATCAAGTAGTCCACTTATATTTCTCGCTGTTGCTGCGGTACTGGGATCGTAGTAGCTGCTGACGCAGGCAAATGGGATTTGTTTAGGCTTTTGACCTTCCTTGTACCCGTCATTTGCATAGTGATAAACTGCCGATGCACGCATCCGCAAATCGCCTTTGGCAAACTTTGGTGTCTTGGGGTCAATGGTTGACGAAGTTACTACTGGTAGCCCCGTACCGATGGCGTCCGATCCTGGAAAAAGAATCCAATTATTTGCAGTAGCAACGTTGTCATATACTTTGGATCCAGGCCCCAGTGGCGACATAGGCATGGAGTCCGGCCAGACCACGGGGTATCGCTCCTCAACACCAGTAGTTGTTGGGTCATCGTAAGTATTGTTAGTAGTCGGGGGATCGTTGACAAATTTCTGTCCTGTTCTTCCAGTAATCGCAAGAGGAGTTCCAGGAGCATCTCGATGATCTATCCATTTAGGAGGAGGCAGAAAAGAAGTTGCACGATCGTAAACTCCTGCACTCGTAATAATCCGCAGACCACCTATACCGTCAAGAGGAGTTTTAGGTATTTGGGCTGACGATCTTTCCCAAAAACCATCGCGGTCAGTCGCCCCCACGTCTGCAAGCTTAATCACCTGGGACTCTCGTTTGCGATCCGGTATGCTGGGTTGCCACGTTCCGAATGTTAGTGATGCGGTTTCAAATTGTTTTTTAGTGCTGTTCCAAATTTTGGAAGGCAAGTTATTACCCACCACTACTCGATCGCCGATAAATGTTTCTTCTTCAAGCGGAGGTTCAGGTTGATTTGCTTTTAGTTCGGCGGGTAGGAGAGTTAATGCTGTTGATGGATCTACCCATAAAGGTTTGGGTCGTAGACCCTCTGACCCTGCATCAACCAAATTTCCAGTAGTCACGCCTCCTGTTCCGTTCACGCCAAAGGCAGTTTCACCAAAGGGAACTTTCCGAGTCCTGTTCTTAAAATACTCTTCCAGCGCTTGTGGTCGTTTTTGTCCTGCTCCTGTGGGTTTTGTGGCGTCTTGGACTGAAATTGGATCCGTAAGGGGATCGGTGTCTGATGTCGCCCCCGCTGGTCTGATCCGTTCACTTACTAATGCCGCGATGCGATCAGCATAAGCTCTGTTATTGTACATCACATCTAAAGCGTTATTGCTTGTAGATTGGTTCTTATCGTCAATGGTTAAGTTTACTTTTGGATAATCTGGGTTATCACCTTTTTTGAACAGGTGTACTTGCACAGGTACTTTGTTATTGTTATTACCCGACCACCCGTTGACAACATTGCCACCAACAATAATCTTGCTGTTTTCTTGTTCGTAAAAACAGGAATCTTTGCTGCTAACTTGATATAGATTTAAGGTTTCTCCGCTCCTCGTAGTCGTCACGATCAGATTACTATTTGTGATCATCCGCCCGTTCAGCCTTAACGTGGGGCCGGGAGATATTTCCAAATCATCTTCGTACACAACCGCGTTATTACTGAGGGGAATGCGACTTTGATCTTGCTGGTATTCTAGAGCGGAGATACTTGGAGTGCCTTTAAATCCAGGCATCGGTACATTGACTGTGTAAACAAAGAAACTTTTTTTGAGTTTGCCATCTATTTTGTACCAACCGGAGTCTCCCACTAAACTAGCGCTAGTACCGCCCGCCTCGCACCCTGGTTTAAGGGAACCTCCAGACATTGGAGGTGTTCTTGCTTCTAGCGGCTTTCTTACTCTTTTAAAATCCAGACCCACACGTGGTGGAGAGCGAAAGAAGATGCCGTAGATTGTATAAGTATCAGGTATAGTATCGTTGTCTGTATCAACAGCATATCTCCAAGCAGTGTTTATTGATTCGTTTGTCTCAACGCTGAGAGGATCCGTAAGGGGAAGATCGGTTCCTATGCCACCGATACCGTCTAGATCGAATTTAACTTTAAGGCGGTTTTCATCTCCGAAAGTATAAATATTGGTAGCACCAGCATTATCGGACATCATCCGGTATAGTTCTGCATCGGATGGAGTCGCAGTCGGCCTTTGCGGGTCTTCCCGCAGCATATATTCAATTTTTGCTTTCGCCCGATCGAGCGCGGGGGTTGCGGCCGCCAGCACCTGCTGGTTCACCCGCACGTTGCGAGCCAAATTAGCCCGATCGAACGATCGCAGGACGATCGCCACAGTCAACAAAATTACTACCAGCAACACCATCGTCACCGTCGGCAGCACAAACCCCGCCACCGGCAACTTTGCCCTGCGGCCCATAGCCATGAGGGCTTGCAGCATTGCTCTCATCAGCCGCTTGGCCCCGGATCTGGTAACACCAGCAATCCGCCGCAGCAGCGATACGATAACTTTGGATAATTTGCTCTTAAACATTGACGCCTTCCTGAATAATTTCAGAGATGGTATTGCAGGTAGTTACTGCTGGACAGTACGATCCCATTCTTATAGTTCCCAATTTCCACAACATCCATATCAGCCCTTGCAAAAATTCACAAAATGTGTAATTTCAATGAAAAATAAAATCGACAAACCCGCCATGAGGTTTGCTGCCGATATATTTTCCCCGAAAGATTTGCCCCGCAAGGATTTGGGTTGGGAAACTCCACTCTAGTCTAGTTCGATCGAGATGTCAGTGCCCAGCGGCCTGGTCAGATAGAGCAGACAGCAAATACAGGACACCGCACCGTGCCCATAGGTGTCAACTTAAGCCTGAAAGCCTGGGTATCTCTTGCTTTTAGCTAAGTCTAGATCCCCCTAAATCCCCCTTAAGAAGGGGGACTTTGAAAAGACTCCTGTTCCCCCCTTCTTAAGGGGGGCTAGGGGGGATCTAGACTTAATAGTCAAACAACAGTCTCTGACTGGGCTTGACCTTAAGTTGACACCTATGGGTAATGCCCTTTCCGTACCCAAAACGGCTATAAAAGTGCGATCGAATTTTGCTTGTTGTGCGATCGTCACCCGTAGGGAAACGGCAGTCCCGTTTCTTCCTCTAACCCCATCGGGCGCGATCGCACTAACGCTGTACGGTACATAAATGTGCGATCGTCCGCAGGCAACGCCCCGTGTCCTCCCACCCCAGGGCGCGATCGAATGTCCGCGATGTCCAAAAGTACGCGCGGCAAGGCGATCGCGAACAGGAATCGCCCGCCAACAGTTATCAAAGGGCGATCGTACTCATCAAAGGGAGGTAGGATTCGGTATTTGGAGTTATACCAATTTCATATAAGCTTAAACTAGAGTTGAAGTTTTCGCAGATTGCCACTAAAATTGAACCACCAAAAACCCACATCAATTATAACAGTAACTAATTTTTAATATGGACTTTAAAATTAAACATGAAGAGGACTTAAAAAAAGTCCCAACAATCGAAGCAGCTCTTAAAAACTTTTCGGTCAGATGGCCGAACATTAAAAGTAATTGCGATTCCAGTCCTGTATTTATATTTTCTGCTGGTTGGAGGTCAGGGTCAACTCTTTTGCAAAGGTTAGTCATGTCATCGGGTTCTATCATCGTATGGGGTGAACCCTACGGTCGTGCAGGATTAATCGACCATTTATCTAGCCCGCTCAAATCAATTACCGATACCTATCCTGCTGCGGAATGGTTTATTGATGAAGTTTTAAGCGATAGTGCTCCACTGTCTAACTTAGCTGGCGAATGGATTGCCAACCTTTATCCAGACATAAATTACTTACTTGAATCTCATATTGCCTTCTTGGTAAATCATTTTGAAAAACCCGCAAAAGCGAGGGGAATTTTGCGATGGGGGCTAAAAGAAGTGAGGTTGACTATCGATCACGCTATTTACTTAAAATGGCTGTTTCCCAATGCCAAATTCCTATTTTTGTATAGAAATCCTTACAATGCCTATGCTTCTTTTCAGGGTTTTTACTGGTACAAAAAATGGCCAAACGAGCCTGTATACACACCAGAGCAGTTTGGATTGCACTGGAAAAATTTACTTCAAGGATACATTGCCGACAGTCATAAAGTAAATGGAATGCTAATAAAATATGAAGATTTATGCAATGAAAACTTTGATTTTACTGAGTTAGAAAATTATTTAGAACTCAAGCTAAATAAAACCACGATCGAAAAAGTCATATACAGTACAAAGCGTCAGGCACTGCCAGAAGAATTAAGATTATTAAATAGTGTGGTCAATCCTTTGGCTAGAGAGCTTGGTTATGAGCTCGTGGAGTAAAAAATCGCATAAAATGGTCATTCGCCCAATCAGAGATTAGCTCAATTGTGCGATCGTACAAGGTATGTAGTTGCGCTTTAGCGCTCTTTCCAGATATTCGCAAAGAGCGCTAAAGCGCAACAACGTACCAAGAAAAATATATAGTTGCGCTCTTTGCGTTCTTTACAGATTTTAGCAAAGAGCGCTAAAGCGCAACAACGTACCAAGAAACGTATGTAGTTGCGCTTCAGCGCTCTTTCCAGATTTTAGGAAAGAGCGCTGAAGCGCAACAACGTACCAAGAGCACGAATATCAAGCAGCAGCCGTAGCATTTGCTTGCAGAGGCTCAATTTCCTCCGGCGCAGCGTGACGGCGCGAGTCATTAAAACTGCCCGCAGCCAGCCAATTAGGATTTTGGGCAGCCTCGCAACCAATGACGTAAAGCGAAGATTCGTTAAATGCAGCCCAGAGAGCATCGCAAGCCTGTTTATCCATCAGTGAATCTGCGATCGGGCGATCGTGAATCACAGCAAACAAATCAAACTCGTTGCGTTTTGGATTCCACTGGTATTGCAAACTAGGATCGTAACCCATTTCGATTAATTGTGCGATCGCGCGATCGGGCGTATATCCATCCAAGTGCACCCGATTCAGATAGATAGACACTTGAACGTACTCATCTTTCGGAGGTAGCAGTCGGTAATTCAAGTTAGTCATCATTATTTGTCTCCGTGCAGTAGTAATAAGAGTGGCCTGCAATATCGGGGCGTTTTTCAGCCTTCATTTGTTGCTGAGCACATCGACGCTTAGCGTAAAGGTCTTTTTCAATTTCAGTCTCGCCCGGGGCATAAAAAGGACGGTGAGGAAGCAGTTCGGCTTCTAAATCTTCCCAAGATTTCTCAGGGTTGTCTGAATCTCTCAACATTTGTCTCCTCAGTTTTGGCGGCCGTGTTGACACGCTAGGGTTCAGACTCTGGCGAGGTTGCTTGTATCTCTAGCCACTGCTTCATCAGCAAACCAACGACTTCACTCATTGGTTTTTCTTGGGCCGTACAAGCTAGTTTGAATTGCAACTTTAGCTTTTTGTCTACATAAACGCTCAGCTCAGCCATGTCAGGTGGAATTTTTTTAGCCATATCTCTCAAACGCGCATATCTGCATTCTCGCATCTGGCGATCGAGAACGAGTCGCTACGTATTGCGCGTAATCGCGTTGAACGTAATAGTAGCACGATCGGCTAAAAAACCACAACCCCGCCGAGTTAATTGGACGATCGCGCGATCGCAACTCGGCTGTAAGCTATATTGATCGACAGTTCGACGCCCAAACCGACACCAACCAAGCGCCAGATATCATCACCAATCCATGAAACAACCCTCCAAACCCCCCGATTTCATCATCATCGGCGTCCAAAAAGGCGGCACAACATCCCTGTACAACTACCTGATCCAACATCCCCAAATCGCCCCCGCCGCCCAAAAAGAAATCCATTATTTCGACCTCAACTTCGACAAAAGCCCGGACTGGTATTATTCCCAATTTCCCCAGATACAAAGCGGCGAACAACTGCTAACCGGAGAAGCCAGCCCCTACTATATTTTTCATCCCCGAGTCGCCCAGCGCATCCACGATTTGTGTCCGAAAGTTAAAATCATCGCCCTGCTGAGAAACCCAGTAGAACGCGCAATTTCCCACTATCATTACTACATAAAAATTGGATACGAATCGCTATCTCTCGAAAGTGCGATCGCCCAGGAACCCGAAAGACTCAAAGGCGAAATCGAAAAAATCCTAGCGAGTCCAACCTACGAAAGTTACAACCACCGCCACTACACATATCTCAGTCGCGGTATATACGCCGACCAACTTCCAGCCTGGATGCAGCTATTTCCCAAATCACAACTTTTAATCCTCAAAAGCGAAGATTTGTATGTTAATCCTTGCGGCACCTACAACAGCGTGTTAAAGTTTCTAGGCTTGCCGCCGCACGAATTAGAAACCTACGAAAAGTACAATTCCAATCAATATCCGCCGGTCAGCGAGACAGTATACGAGCAATTAAGAGCATATTATCGATCGCCCAATCAGAGATTAGCTCAATTGTGCGATCGAGACTTCGGCTGGGACTAAAAGGTACGTAGTTGCGCTTGGGCGCTCTCTTTGGTACGTAGTTGCGCTTGGGCGCTCTCTTTGGTACGTAGTTGCGCTTCAGCGCTCTTTGAGAGATCTATCAAAATACGAGTAATTGAGGGAATACGATCGATCGCCCAATCAGAGATTAGCTCAATTGTGCGATCGAGACTTCGATTGGGACTAAATTGCACAGCCGTAAGGTACGTAGTTCCGGGAAAAGCGCTCTTTCTCATATATCTCAAAGAGCGCTGAAGCGCAACAACGTACCTGTTGCAAAAAGGCCTTGACATTACTACCACTCTGCGCTAGGTTAACGAATAGCATTGCATTTAATCAGTAATCGCATCGCTTCACCTATGTTCGCAACCAACAGCTATTTTTATTTTTGGTACGGTCAAGTTCGCCCGGAGTGAATTTACAGATTGCTGTGAACATCCGGGCGAACCGCAGACTAACACCTGCGGTTTTGTTTTTTCTACTTCTTGTCCCATCCACCAATCATCGCAAGCGAAAACAACAGCAATGACATTATTCAGTAACTGGTATTACGGCTTTTATTTTTGGCCCCGCAGGAGTTCTGGGTAAATTGTCGTGCTGTCTTTTCGCGCCAACCCGGAACTCCTTAAAGGTTCCGGGTTTTTTATTGTCAACCAATCACTCGATTTTTTAGGAGAATTCCATCATGTTAGAAGCCAAACTCGTCACTAAATCTCATCCCGAACACCAAACAATTGTCAAACTATCCGAAACAGTCTCAGTCGGCGGCACAGAATTATTAATTGTCGGCGGGCCCTGTACCGTGGAAAGTTCCGAACAAATGGAGACAGTTGCCAGCAAACTCTCAGTCGCACCGGTGCAGGCTTTGCGGGGGGGAGTCTACAAACCCCGCACTTCTCCCTATGCTTTCCAAGGAATGGGAATTGAGGGACTGGAAATTTTAGCCGATGTCAGCCGGCGTTACGGTTTACCCGTGGTGACAGAGGTAATGTCGATCGCCCAAATCGATCCGGTTGTCGCCTATGCTGATATGCTGCAAATAGGCAGTCGCAATATGCAAAATTTCGAGTTACTAAAGGCGATCGGTCAAGCCGGAAAACCAGTATTACTAAAACGCGGTTTGTCAGCCACGATTGAAGAATTTGTAATGGCCGCCGAATACATTCTCAGCCACGGAAATCCGAATGTAGTGATGTGCGAAAGAGGCATCCGCAGCTTCGACAATTACACGCGAAACGTGTTGGATTTAGGCACAGTTGTAGCGCTGAAACAGTTAACTCATCTGCCAGTAATTGTAGATCCTTCTCACGCCGCCGGCAAGCGGGAATTAGTCGCACCTCTTGCAAAAGCAGCGGTTGCTTGCGGTGCTGATGGGTTAATTGTTGAGTGTCACCCGCAACCAGAAAAATCTGTTTCTGACGCGCGGCAAGCTCTTTCTTTGCCTGATATGGTAGATTTAGTTGCAAGTTTGCGGCCCGTAGCTGCGGCCGTCGGGCGGTTCGTACCGGAGGCTAATTTACCTTCAAAAGTATTAAGTGTCAGGTGATATTCGTAGGGAAACGGCACTGCCCTTCTTCGTGTCAACTTAAACTCAAACGTAGTCAGAGACTGCTGTTTGACTATTAAATCTAGATCCCCCCTAGCTAAGAGGGCGGGCACGGGGGCACCGCCCCTACAGAAGGGGGGGACAAGAATCTTCTCAAAGTCCCCCTTCTTAAGGGGGATTTAGGGGGATCTGGACTGGGGTAAAAACGAGATTTATCATGGCTTTCAGGCGATTGTTGACACGACGAAAGGCAGTGCCGTTTCCTACCTTCTTCGTGTCAACTTAAACTCAAACGTAGTCAGAGACTGCTGTTTGACTATTAAATCTAGATCCCCCCCTAGCCCCCCTTAAGAAGGGGGGGACAAGAATCTTCTCAAAGTCCCCCTTCTTAAGGGGGATTTAGGGGGATCTGGACTGGGGTAAAAACGAGATTTATCATGGCTTTCAGGCGATTGTTGACACGACGAAAGGCAGTGC
>NZ_JAHRFA010000023.1:86407-95192 GCF_020883045.1 Microcoleus sp. CAWBG58
CGTTTCCTACCTTGAAAAAACGGTATGAGACAAAAAATAGGACGAAAAATCTCAAATATCAAGGGAGATTTGGCTAAGATAGAAACAAGATCAATCCTGTCATCTACAAGATATCGCTTAATTATGGCACTCAAACTTCATGTTCCGTCGATCGTCTGTTCCGGCTGCGGAAACACTATTACCGAAGCCATCAAAACCGTTGAACCGGAAGCTAAGATTGATGTAGATTTAGCCGCCAAAACTGTGACTGTGGAAGCTAAAGCCTCGGAAGAGTCTATTAAACAAGCTGTGGTTGCTTCCGGTCACACAGTCCTGGAAGCCTAATATTACGATAAGCCCTGGTTTGCGTGCGATCGGGGCTGATTTACAGATAATCGCTTACCCGAATCTTTGGTTGGGGAGGGCGAGTTTACAAATATTCTGGATGTGCATCATAGATGTTGGTGAACTCGCCCCTACAGCATCCGCGCATAGACAACTGACAACTGACAACTGACAACTGACAACGGACAACCAACAACTGACTAATTAAGATTCTTCGTCCAAGTGTTCGGCGACTGCTTGGTAAAGTTCTAAAACGTGTCGATCGAGTAAACTATAAAAAACTTGTCTCCCAACTTTGTGGTAACTTACCAACCGCATCGCCCGCAACGCCCGCAACTGGTGCGATACAGCCGATTCGCTCATGCTCAAAGCCGCCGCCAAGTCGCACACGCACAATTCTTGATTTGCTAACACAGACAGCAGCCGCAGCCGGTTCGCATCTCCCAAAAGACTGAAAAACTCTGCCATCCGTTGGGCTTTTGCTGTCTTCAGCACTTGTGTTTGGATGTGTCCAACCCGTGAACTTTCAACTGCGTGCGATCGCCCGCAGGTTGGTGTATCGTTTTGTTGGTCAGGCTGACTTATCGCTCCGTTAACAGCAGACTTCGGTGACATCTTTTCCCGGCTGATTTTAATTCTCATTTTCATATTAGCGCGATCGGTCAACCTTTTGTTACAAAACTTTTACCAGAAACAATTAGTTGAAAGCCCCAAACCGGAGCGGGAGAAATGAAAATCAGACTTTTCATTATTCCAATCCTCGGACTTAAAGGTAGAGGTCGCCCTCCTTCGGTCAACTGTCAACTGTCAACTGTCAACTGTCAACTGTCAACTGTTGAAATCTCCTTGACATATATCTGAATATATGTTCAGATATATGTATAGGCAAAAACCCACCAGGAGAAAGTAAAGTCAGTAACCCAGCCCTAAAGGGACTGAGCTTGCAAGAGCAATTAAGCAAGCTGTACTGACCAGCCTAAGATCTTAAAGGTCTACGTTATTTGGGTCATGACACCGGAGAATGCGACGCTAGTTTTCCGCTCTGTCGTTGGTAATTAAACAGTCTTAAGGTCACTGAGACAGTGTTGCCAGCGTAACAAGCCCTTATAACATTGACCGACAAGCGAACATTACCCGCAAGGGATTAGGAGACAACCAGATCTCCACGGAGGGGCAACCATACCCCTCCAACCCCGAAAGGGGCAGATAAAGATTCAAGGCGGTTGAAACCGCTCTTGGAGTTTTCCTCTCAGATCTTAAAGATACTGAGTTTCCCACTTACCGAGTGTTTTTTATGACTACCGTCACCCAAATGAAATGTGCTTGCCCTTCTTGTTTGTGCGTTGTCAACCTCAGTGAAGCGATCGCAAAAGACGGAAAATCCTACTGTTCGACTGCTTGCGCTGACGGGCACCCCAACGGTAGCGGCTGCGGCCACACCGGCTGCGAGTGCAGCAAATAAATATTCCGCTTCCGAAAAGGTTAAGGAACCTCTGTAAAAATATATCTAAGGGGAGATGCGAACAGCGCATTTCCCAATTTTTGTGTTTTTAGGTTAAATCAAGGTTAAAATACGGGTAATCAAAGGTTAAAAGTGGTTTAATCGACTAAGTACACAGGGAAAAAGCACAATTGTTACGTTGGGAATACAATAAAAGCAAGTTAGGGTCGCAATACTAAGTGCAAAGACTGCTATTAATAGCAGAGATAAAACCAAAAGTTGAATTAGGAGGGGGCAATGAAAGACCGGGAAGATTTTTTACATCCTCGCAGTCGCTACTACGGTGATTTCACACCTGAAAACTTGGCATTTAATGCCAACTTGCAGGAATTTGCTCAGAAAATAACTTATATTTGCTCTCTGGAAACAGGGGGTAAAATTAGCGCCGAGAAAGCCTATAAAGATATTAAGGCGCTTTGGAAAGATTTAAAATCCTCTAAGAAGCAATTGGGAATTGGGCAAAAACCCCCCAGTACCGATGACGGCAATTCGCCTTATTGATAGAGTCTAATAAGGTTTGTAGTGAGGACTTTAGTCCTCTGATTGATGCGGACTAAAGTCCTCACTACAAACCAAATTGCGCGCACTACGGAAAGGGTGTACAATTGCCGCCGAGGCCGGAGGTAATTGCACAAGTATTGGTTTTTAGCATTCCTTCATAGGTATCAGCACCGGTGCCTGAACCACCTAACTCGTCGCTGTAAAGTTCTTTGTCGGAAATGTTGACATTTGCTTCCCTCGCTACAGTCTGCATTAACTTCGGATTGGTTGTGGTTTCTACAAAAATTGTTGGCACTCCTGCTGTCTTAATTTGTGATGATAATTCGGCAATTCTGGCGGCTGTCGGCTGTTCTTCTGTTGTCACTCCCTGCAAAGCTCCAGCTACCTCCAAACCGTAAGCATCGGCATAGTAACTCAGAGCATCGTGAGTGGTTACTAACTTGCGTTTATCCGCCGGAATTGTCGCGATTTGAGCCTTAATCCAAACATCTAGTTTTTGGAAATCACCTGTTAATTTAGCGGCATTGCTGGTATAAAGTTCGGCATTGTTGGGAGCAATCTTTTTCAATTCATCGCGAATAGTTTCTACCATGCGGATGCCATTTTGAGCATTGTGCCAAACGTGAGGGTCGGGAACTTTTTCGCCTTCTGCGTGGGGTTTGTTTTCCGCTTTTTCTTCGTGTTCGTGTTCGTGTTCGCCCATCAGCGGTTTGGGAACGGCGAGTTCGTGTACGGCTATTTTGGGTGCGGCATTGGCACTGGATTTAATTAGTTTAATGATGCTGGGTTCGTGGTCGTAGCCGGCGTATAAAATCAGATTGGCTGTTTCAATGGCTTTGCTGTCTTCTGGTTTGGTTTGGTAGGCGTGGGGATCTTCTCCGGGCTTGATGAGACAGGTGGTGTCGATCGAACTTTCGGCAATTTTTCTGGTTATATCGCAGATGACACCAGTCGTAGCTACTACTTTTGGCAAATTGGTGGCGGGAGTGGCTTGAGTTTGAGTGGTGGCTGGACTCTGGGGCGCCGACTTGCTGGTTTCGGAACCCGAAGAGCACCCAACGACTCCGCAGGCGATCGCCAAAACCGCCACACTGCACAATCTGCTGCTTTTTTCCGTCAAGTTTTTTAACATTTCAGCTTTGGAACGATAATCGTTATTACTTTTAGAGTTATCCTATTCTAGTAGGCACGAACAAGAATCGTTCTCAAAATCTGGAATTATGTTAGAAGTGCAAGACTTGGCTGTAAATTATCGAGGAATTTCGGCCCTCAACGGCGTGAATTTTCAGTTAGATCCGGGACAGTTAACTGGTGTGTTCGGCCCCAACGGCGCGGGGAAAAGCACCATGGTGAAAGCGATGCTGGGATTGATTCCGACCTGTCGGGGTTTGGTAAAATATCAGGGGCGGTTGTTGAAGGAACAATTGCGACGGGTGGCTTACGTGCCGCAGCGATCGCAAATTGACTGGGATTATCCAATTACTGTCTGGAATGCGGTGATGATGGCGCGGACTGTCCAGACTGGTTGGTTTCGCACTCCCTCGAAGCAATCGCAGGAGTTGGTGAAAGCTGCTTTGTTGCGGGTGGGAATGTGGGATTTGCGCGATCGACAAATTGGCGAACTCTCCGGGGGACAGCAGCAGCGCATATTTTTAGCAAGATCGATCGCCCAACAAGCCGATTTATTCTTCTTCGACGAGCCCTTTAGTGCGATCGACAAAGCCACAGAAGAGATTATCTTCGATATTTTCGCCGAACTCAAAGCCGAAAACAAAACATTGCTAGTAATCAGCCACGATTTAGGCGAAACTTTAAAACAATACGACAATTTATTATTGCTCAACAAACAGTTAATTGCCACAGGTTCCTGCCGGGAAGTCCTGACTGCTGCTAATATTCAAAAAGCCTATGGATACGATTTAAGTTTAGTTTCCGCCTAAGCAAAATGGGATTATTTTAATTTTCAGGTGTGCAGAATTTTTAAATTTCATCTTCAGTCCGCGGAGGCGGACTTTGTTTGTGTAGTTTGACCTCGAATTCGGATGACGGGCGCTTCGCCACATCCGAATTTGAGGTCAAAAGCGGTTTCAACCGCCGACTGTTATCTGTTATCAAGGAAATTTAATGTTAAACATACTAATTGAGCCGCTAAAATTCGAGTTCATGCGAAATGCGATCGCCGTCGGCATATTGCTAGGAATTGTCTGTGCAGTAGTTGGCTCATACTTAATTGTACAGCAAATGGGAATGATGGTAGACATGATTGCCCATTCAGTATTAGCAGGACTGCCGGTGGCATTTTCTTTAGGTTTCAATATTTCCATCGGCGCATTTATCTCAGGAATCATTAGCGCGATAATTATGGCGTGGATTCAATCGCAATCCCGGATTAAAATAGATGCAGTTATGGCATTAATTTTATCGACATTCTTAGCAATTAGCGTCACCTTAATTAGCGTGTTGCGGACAACAAAACTAGACTTAGACGGTTTTTTGTTCGGGAATATATTGTCAGTTGCACCGTCTGACGTACAGCAGACTTTTATAATAACTATAATTATTTTGGTTGCAGTTAAAATCTTTTACAAAGAACTGCTATTCTATACCTTCGACCCGCTAGGAGCACAGGCGTCTGGTTTGCCTGTAAACTGGATTTACTTGGGGATGATTTCGGCGATTACGCTGACGGTGGTGGCGAGTTTGCAAACGGTGGGCGCACTATTAGTAATTTCGCTGTTAATCGGGCCGGGAATTACGGCGTATTTGTTAGTAAAAGAGTTACATTTAATGATGGGAGTCGGCGCAATTATTGGAATTACAGCTAGTCTGACTGGAATGTATCTTAGCTATTATTTTAATATGCCATCTGGTGCGGCAATTGTATTAGTTGTTTTTGGATTATTTTTAGTAGCTTTGCTGTTCAGTCCCAGTCAAGGAATTTTGACTAGAAAAAGAGGATAATCGGATTTTAGATTGTAGAATTAACTATGACTAAACCTTTTGTATAAATCCTTGTATAAATCTTAGAGTGATAGGTTAATCGCAGATATAAGGCAGATCATTTCAAGAGATGAATAAAGCAAGGGCGGGTGAGTTTGCTACCGAGATTGTTTGGGAGTATCCGTCACAATCACTAGCTTAACCCACCCTGCCAATATGCCTTTTTTACCAGAAAGAAGCTGTCAACTGTCAACTGTCAACTGTCAACTGTCAACTGACCCTTACTTAGCTTGGCAATAGGTTTCGTAAACACCATCAAGCAGTAAATTAAGAGCAAAAGTTGCTTTCTCAGCAGCTAACAGTGCTTCTTGTTGTGCTTCTTCAGTTTCACAAAGCTGTAACAAAGCTTCGCGGGTGGCTTCCGAGTGGAACTCATCGGCTTTTTCGTGAACTTGGAAGAAAGACAAAGCAGCTTGTGAATCGATGCCGTAAAATTCCTTTAAACCAGCGATTTTGGTTGTAGAAACTTCGGGGATTTGTGCTTCGTAAGCGTAGAGGGCGGCTAAACCTTTGGCGGGAGATTCGCTGCGCGCTAAGTCTTTGAGAATGCGGACAGATTCGGTGGTTTTTTCTAAATGTTCGCGATCGAGAACTGCATTTCTGTCTAAACCCAAACCTTCGGCGAAGCGCAGCCACAGTTCGGGGTGATTTGCAGCGCCTCGCTCTTCTTCTATGAGGTTTTCGAGGAGCATTTGACGAATTTTGATGTCGTCACAGGCGGCGTGGGTAGCGCTGACGTAGGTGGGGAAGTTGTGAACTTGCAGGTAGTATTCTTGTGCGTACTCTTGCAACATTGCGATGTCGAGTTTGCCTTCGTTCCACATTTGGTACAACGGATGTTTCAGCAGGTGGTTTTGGTCGAGAATGCTGTTGAGTTGTTCGAGAAATTGCTGTTGAGTCATAATTTGCGATCGCCCTTAGGGATTGTGCAGCCACTAAAATGTTATTGCAATCTGGGATTTTGTCAATACCAAGTTTTCAATTGTTGATGTTTTTGCTACACTGGGGCGATCGCCAGTTATGCCAACTTAGCGCCGCCCGAACCCTTTACCGCGCATAGACTTTGACCAAACCAGCAATTCGCCGCCACTACCGCCGGCGGCGAGAAACTGACCGTCGGGATGCCATGCGAGACAGGAAAAACCGCCCTGGGCGCCTTCGAGAATTTGCAGCAATTGTTCTGCTTCGTACCACAAACAAAGTTGACCGTCGGCGGATGCGGAAGCTAATAAAAATGTGGTAGGTTGAAAGGCGATCGCATTTACAACTTTTTCATGAACCTCTAGCGCCCAACCTTCCCAACCGATACTTTCATCAGCATCTCTTTCCCAGACGGAAATGCCTCTTGAACTCGAAGCAGCCAACAAAGGTGCACCCAAAGAATTAGTTCGATCCGACCAAGCCAACTCGCGAACTTTCCCCGGAAAACCCTGCATTACCCACGGTTCTAAATTGCCCCATTCACTAACAATTAGGGTATTGTCCATATTGCCGCAGGCTAAATATTCCCCTGACGGCGACCAAGCAATTGCACCAGTTACAGACGGTACTGATAAAATTTCCGGGTCTTCATCCCAGTCCTCGCCACTCCAAACTTTAACACCTTTATAGCCGCTAACTGCCAGGTATTGAACAATTGGATGCCATGCTAAATCGAGAATAGATGATGAGTCGAAATTCAGCGTTACTTCAACAACATTATCATCAGCATTCCAGATTTGAACGTAGCGGCCCATGCTGAAAGCTAACTGATTGCAGTGGGGACTCCAAGCTAACTTATCAACCCAGACGCGCTGATTGTCCAAATCTGCAATTAATTCCCCAGAATTAACTCGCCAAATTCGCACCCGCCCATCTTGTCCGCCCGCAGCTAGGAATTGACTGTCGGCAGAAAAAGACAAGCAATCTGCCGATTTCCCTGTGGCACCTTGCAGCAGTTGCAAGGACAATTTATTGACTGCCCCTACTACTGCCGTCAACATCACTTCGCCCGCAGCGGAACAGACCGCTAAAGTTTTGCCGTCTCGCGACCAAGTAACAGCAGTTACGTAGTCAGACAACTTTTCTTTAGCGTGAAATTCCAGAGTTAGCTCACCGCCATCGCTCTTTTTTTTGCCTGTTTCTTTTAAACTAGACACCGACGGAAATCCTCTCGCAATTGAGTTTCATCTAAGTTCCTGCCAATGAATACGAGCTCATTTTTGGGAGTTTCGCTATCTTTCCAAGCTCGATCTGGTCTGCCGTCGAACAGCATATGTACTCCTTGAAAAACAAATCGCTTGTCTTGTCCGGATATGTTTAAAATGCCTTTTGTCCGAAAGATGTCTGTGCCTTTGGTTCGCAACAATTCGCCAATCCAATCACTAAATTTGTCGCCATCTACAGCGCCAGATTCTACAATTGCCATTGATTTTACTGTTGCATCATGTTCGTGAACGTGTACGCTCAAAAAGTCGGGTTCGATTTCTAATGCGCGATTCAAATCAAAGGCTTGAACTCCTAACAAGGCATCAATTTCTAGTTCTGCGTTGTGAGTGCGGTGAATTTTTGCCATTGCATTCATGGCGCGAATTCGCTTTTCTAATTCTGCCAACTCTTCTGTTGTGACCAAATCTGTTTTGTTGAGCAAAACTACGTCAGCAAAGGCAATTTGTTCTTGGACTTCTTCGGCATCCCAATGTTGCCATACGTGCTTGGCGTCAACGACAGTAACTACTGCATCTAGCAGCAATTGATCCCGCATATCTTCGTCTACAAAGAATGTCTGAATTACGGGTGCGGGGTCGGCTAAACCTGTCGTTTCGATGACTATGTGGTCAAATTTTTGGCGCCGCTTCATCAAGTTGCCGATAATCCGAATTAAGTCGCCTCGGACTGTACAGCAAATGCAGCCGTTGTTCATCTCAAAAATTTCTTCGTCGGCATCAATTATTAGTTGGTTGTCGATGCCTACTTCGCCGAATTCGTTGACGATGACTGCAACTTTTTTGCCGTGCTCCTGTGTTAAAATGTGGTTAAGTAGCGTAGTTTTGCCTGCACCGAGATAGCCTGTGAGAACGGTCACGGGAACTGATTCGATCGCTCCAGCAGTAACCATATTTTACCTCTAGTTTTGTAGAATGATAACCATTGTCGCTATTTTACACCAGACTGGCTGGTAGCAGCCACAATATTAAATAATATTAATAAATTGTTCGCGAGAGCCTGGACTTTAGTCCGCATCCATAGAAGAAGGACTAAAGTCCTGACTACGAACCTTGACAGATTGTAGGTTCGTAGTGAGGACTTTAGTCCGCATCCATAGAAGAAGGACTAAAGTCCTGACAGTGAGGACTTTAGTCCGCATCCATAGAAGAAGGACTAAAGTCCTGACTACGAACCTTGACAGATTGTAGGTTCGTAGTGAGGACTTTAGTCCGCATCCATAGAAGAAGGACTAAAGTCCTGACTACGAACCTT
>NZ_JAHRFA010000024.1:0-11560 GCF_020883045.1 Microcoleus sp. CAWBG58
GTCTTTTAAAATCGTCAAATTTTTGTTTGAGTTTTTCACCAAGGAACATAAATTTAATTTCCCCAAAATCAATCAGTACACCTATACTACCGATACATAGAAAATGATTTAGGATTGCTATATCTGTGAATAACAATCTAAATAAACCCGCCTCCACCACAGGGCAGAAATCTCTCTCGCGGATGATGCGATCGCCCGTACTCGCCAGCAAAACTAAAAAATGTACTGGTCAATCCTTTGACAGACTGACGCTCAGCAGTTAAAGCATCTGAGGTTTTCCCTTGAACGATCGCACAAACTCACCCGCTACCCATATTAACAACCGCCGACCTCTAATTATCGCAGGAATTCTCCTCGGTATCGGTCTATCCGGGTTTTTTGACGGCATTGTGCTGCACCAACTCTTTCAGTGGCATCATATGTTTAGCAGCGTTAAAACCGATTCTAACGTTGCCGGATTAGAATTGAATACCATCGGAGACGGACTTTTTCACGCTGCGGATTGGTTGGTAACAGTGGCGGGAATCTTTTGTTTGTGGCGGGCTGTCAATCACAAAGATGTTCCTTTGTCAACTCAAACTTTTTTAGGTTCCATATTAATTGGTGCTGGATTGTTTGACTTTGTAGAAGGCATTGTTGACCATCAAATTTTGGGAATCCACCACGTCAAGCCAGGTATTAACGAGTTAGCTTGGGATTTGGGATTTTTGGCGATCGGTCTTATTTTAGCACTCTTAGGTTGGATGCTGGTACAGAGAGAAGTTGTCGCAGATAGTTAAGTTTAAATGAATGCAGAGATTGCGAATTATACAAATCGGCGTTAAAAATCCCCGACTCTCTTTTTAACTCATCAACTCATCCAACCGCAGAATCCAACCACGCGAGCAAATCTTCCTGACTCCTAAAATCCAACAAAGCCTCTCCCAAATCATCTAACTGTTCGGCAGATAACCCCTGGATGCGAGTTTGAACTTCCAGTGTAACATCACCCACCCGCCGCACAATCTGACGCATAATTAATCCTATTTCCCCTTCAATTCTACCCCTTTCGATTCCTTGTTCGATTCCTTGTTCGATTCCTTGTTCGATTCCTTGTTCGATTCCTTGTTCGATTCCTTGTTCGATTCCTTGTTGTATTCCCTGTTGTATTCCCTGTTGTATTCCCTGTTGTATTCCCTGTTGTATTCCCCTTTGGATACCAATTTCTATCCCTTTTGTTACAGAACCTAGTTGGTCTTGGATAAACATTTCTCGCTTATCTACATCATTTAATTCGTCGAGGGTCAAATTTGCTCGGTTGGCAATTCCCATCGCGGTATTAATCTCTTCAACTGACCCTAATGTCTCTGGCACTACTTCCAATGAGGGGGCGTTTTTCATGAAGTAAATCCATTTTTCTGGCAGGGTTTCGAGTTCATTCAATTCTTTTTTGAATTTCGGTAACTCGACAAACACTAATTTGATTTCGCAGTTGGGATAGACGAATTTCTCTTCGGTTTCTGTGAATTCAAAGTGCGAAATTAGTTTTTCGGTGTTTTCAAATAAGATGAAGTCGGTGATGGTTAAGGCAATGACTGGTTTTAATCTTAAATAACCTTCTCCGGCTTTGAGTTGAGTTGAATAGGTTTTGGCTGCGTTGTACACGACTCGTTTTTCAAAGGCGGCGACGTTGAGTACCTGCATTTCGACTATTACGGTTTTGTTTCCGGTAATCTTGGCTTTGACATCCAGGTAGGTGTCTTTTAATCCTGTGACGCTTCCGGCTGAATAAGGGTCAATTATTTCTATTTCTTCGATTGTGGGTTCTCCGTTATACAGCATTGCATTTAGGAAGCTGATTAAAATTTCTGGATGTTCGGAAGAAGCGAATATTTTTTTGAACGCAAAGTCTGTTTTGGGGCTGATGAAACGCATATATTTTATAGGAGTGTTTTTTATTAACCGCAGAGGGCGCTGAGGACACAGAGGAAGAGAAAAGAGAGAAGATGGGTATTGATAAATATTGGAAGGGTTGGGTTTTGTGGTCTCTACCCAACCTATCCTAGGTATGCAGCTATCAGCCTGTGGCTTGAGTAGTTGTTACAGGTGACATAACTAGCTTTCCAGTTATATCCATTGTTGCCAGTTTCAACACTTCATTAAAAGCTAAACCCCGAATTTTTAGTTCCCACCGAATGCCTTTTGCTTTCATCCGCTTGGCTTTCCGCATATCCACATCCGCAGCTTTTTGATTCAGTAGCAAGTGTTTCATTGCTGCTGTGGCTTCTACTTTTGTGGGATATGCAATGTAGGTGATAAATCCGCCGTCCCAGTGGTTGGCGTTGCGGATGCTGCTGATAGTCGCTACTCTCGGACTAAATCGGTTCCAGTATAAGTCGCTGTAGCCGATTGACTGTGTTTTCACTTGGAGTTTGTTTGCCATTTGACTTAACTCCTATAACCTTGTGTGCGGGGTTTGCAGTACCGTTTTGGTTTTGCTATTTATATTATAGCAAATTAATGCGGAATTGGGCATTGGGAATTTGGGAATTTGTAATATCCGTTTGTGTCCCTAGTTTACAAAATCTTTGTTACAGTTTTTGACCTGATATTATGCTCTGTCAATTATTTGTACGAGGGTTTGATTGTTGGGAATGCAAGTCCTTTGGAAGAAGGACTAAAGTCCTCACTACGAACCAATTGCTCTGTCCTTTGGAAGAAGGACTAAAGTCCTCACTACGAACCAATTGCTCTGTCAATTATCTGTACAATGGTTTGATTGTTGGGAATGCAAGTCCTCGGGAAGAAGGACTAAAGTCCTCACTACGAACCAATTGCCTAAAATCTCAATTCGTATTCGGCGGTGACGCGATTGTCTCCTTGGAAGTTGGTTGAACCTCTGAGCAATATTTTGTCGTTTAAACGATACCGCACGTTGAATTCTGTTGGCTGATTTGCTGACAATACTCGAATGATTGATGCTGAAAGATTGCGGGTGATATCGGCCCCGACTTCTAGGCCTATACCGAGGGAACCTGCACCGCCCCCTGAACTCGAACTAGAACTGGCTGTTTGTCCTTCGTTTCCTCTAATTCGTGTCGGAAATAACCTAAATTCGCTCAATCCGGTGGCGTTGGTAATCACGGATTGCAGGTTGTTGAATAATCCTGCACCTGCTAAATTGGCGATCGCCAGTGTACTATCTCCTTGTCCTAATGTTTGCACGAAACTGCCGCCTAGTAGCGCTACAATCTCTGTGGACGATCGCCCTGGAGAACTCCTCAACTCGATATTTTCGGCCAACTGGGAGGCTTTACCCTTGACTAATGCTTGAATTCGGACACTCCGCACGCTGCCGAAACTTGTCGGTTCGTCGGCTATTTCCGACGCGACAGATGTTCCCGGAGTGCGAAACCGCGATACTTCTTGTACTGACGTTGCTAATCTTACATCCAATGTCGGATCGAGTCCTTGTGTTGGTACAAAGGTAGCTGTTTGTGGATATCCTTTGTCAAGTTTAAACTGTGTTGTAAACAAATTTACGGCGCCCGAAGTCAACCGAATTGTACCCGCAGGGCGAATATCGTCTAAGGTTCCATTCACCGTCAAAGCGCCTGTCGCCTGAAAATTTAATATCGGCGCACTCGTTACCCGCACTCCCCGCCCTAATTTGAGCCCCAAATCATTTAATCCAATTTCAAAGGAAGGGGAAGATGTCGGAGGAGAATCGGAAGCAGAAGATGTTGAAGGAGAATTGGAATCGGAAGGGGAAGGGGAAGGGGAAGAAGAAGCTAACCGAGTTCCGCCGCCGCCCGCGCTGGGGAGAAATACTTCGCCGTCGTACAGTTCAATTTTACCGCTCAACTGCGGCCGCAAAGCTGTACCTGTTGCTTGGACTTGACCGACTGCGCCACCGCGATACAATCCTCTAAGATTCAATGCCAATTTATCTAGATTGACAGCCAAAGGAGTCGCTGCATCGACATCGCCCTCGGCAAAGGGCACAGACAATGGAATCACGCCCTGGGCGACAACTTCCCCTTTACTTAATTGTCCCCGAATTTGTTCTACTCGAATGCGATCGCCCTCAAAACGCACTGCCCCAGTCAGCCCTGTAATTGGTTCTGGGAAAGCCCGCGCCCGGACGGTTGCATTTTCAAAATTCGCAATTCCTTCCGCCACAGGCTGTTGCAGCGTCCCTCCGACGCGAATTTGCACCTGTCCTTTGCCATTCACCCAGGCGATTTGGGGAGTTAAGACATTAATAATTGCTAATCCTTCATTCTGCAAATTCGCCCTGAAGTCTATTAGATTGTTGTCGGGTTTTACCGCAGCAAAGGGTAACTCGAAGGGCAAACTTCCCTGTACTTCAATTGGTTCGGTTTGAGTTACCAAAGCGCTGCCTCCAAAATTGAGGCGGGCGTTGCTATAACTGAAACTGCTGTCGGCTTTTTTAATCGGTTCTCCGTTTAGCGTTCCCTCCAGCAAACTTAATTCGCCGGTGGCTTGCGGATTTTCTAAACTTCCGGCTAGGTTTGCCCGCAAATTTAAGTTTCCGGTTACGTCTACAAAGGGCAATTCGATTAATTTTGCTAACTCTTCTACGGGTAGATTTTCAATCCGCAACTGCCCGGATTGCGCTTTCTGTCCGAGTTGTCCCGAAAATCCGATCGCACTTTTGCCCGATCGAATTTCTAGCGGCAACACGGTTAAAATCCCGTCCTGAAAACTGCCTTCAATGCTAAACTGTTCGGCGACATATTTTCCCCACTGCCAATTATCGCCTTTGACGTTAAATTGAGCTTGCACGCCTGTTCGGAGAGAACCTGCGACTGCAATTTCGCCTCCAAAAGTTCCCTGCAATTGAGATAAGGCGGGCAATTTTTCCGCTGATTTCACAGCTTGCTGCTGCTGCAAGATTACTTCGATTTCTGCCAAGCGGCGCAACTGTTCGATTAGCGGGGCTTCCGGTTCGCCGACTCCGACAGTTTGCACGTCACCGCTGTTACCGTAAACGGGAGGTTTTAAGCCTCTCGCGAAATCTCCTAAATTGAAATACTGCAAAGCGGCTAAAACTTGCTGCAAATTCCCCTGCTGGATGTTAACTTTTCCGGCAAATTCGGGATTTGCCCCTGCTTTGACGTTGCCGGAAATTAAGTATTGACCTGTACCTTGGCGGAAGATGCCGTTTGTCAGAGTGGCGCTGCCGTTAGCATAGCTGAATTCGGCTTGGAAACTGTCACCTTTAATGTAGCCGATCGCCGGTTGGGCGATCGCAATTTGTCCGTTGGCTTGCCAAGTCGCGGGATTTAACGGCATCTTCCAACCGGGCACGTTGACTTGTCCCGAAACAGTACCGGTTATCGGCCCCAAACCTGCCTCTTTTCCCGGTGAGAGATTCAAAGCAGCCAGGGGGAAATCGCTTAAATTGACTCGCAAAGTTTCGCCCTCAGCTTGGCCGCGAGCTACCGATTCCCCGCGTTTAACTAAGAATGATGTCGGCAAAAACGACTGATTTAAAGCGACTTCGATTTTGTCTTGGGGGCCGGCCAAACGCAAATCTACACTTTTATCGGAACTCGCAGTCACTTTCCCCGCCAGTACCGAGTCAAAAGCGACTTCATTTACTGCTAAATTCCGCACTTCCACGTCGCCAACTAAACTCAGGGCGGCCAATGTTCCGGTGAGGCGCCCCGTGAAATCGACATTGCCGCGGACAGGCTGATTTTTCTCTGAAGACTTTTTGGCACCCATGGGTGTCAAAAATGCCAACTGTTCTGCTGGTAAGGCTTCCAGGTTAAAGTTGGAGAGTTTTACATCCAAATCTAGATTGGAAATTGACGGTAATCCTTTCCCAGCCAACTCAACGCCGACAAATCCGCTGGCTGTCAAACCGCGAGTTGCAGCTTGTTCTACTTCTATCCGTTTGCCATCCCAGTTAAATATGGCATCAAAAGGTTGTTTGAGAAACGGCAATTCCGAGATGCGGAAACTGCCGCCGGCGCGAACATTCTGTAGGGGCGGTGCCCCCGTGCCCGCCCGTGCCCCCGTGCCCGCCCGTGCCCCCGTGCCCGCCCGTGCCCCCGTGCCCGCCCCAATCGGGCCGGATAAATTGACATTCCCGTTAAATAGTCCCCGCAGTAAGGGAAGATTTTGGGCTTGGGAGACTAAACCGTTGGCTTGCAAGCTTTGGCGCTGGGCTTCAAAGGCTTTCTGGAAACGACTTAGGGCAATTTGGTCGCCTTCGATTGACGCGCGCCAATTCCCGGATTGCGCGCTGCCTTTGGCGTTGACAATTCCGCCGCCGTTGGCGAGTCGAATTTGTCCGTCGCCGTTGGCGGTGATGCCGTTGGCGGTGAGATTATCTGTATTTCCGACAATTCGGAGTTTCCCGTCGAGGGTTCCAGCAATTTCTCGCGGTAAATTGGTTGTCAGCAAACCTGTTTGTTTGAGGGTTTGTTCTAAGTTGCTAACTGTAACTCCGTTGGTTGCCAGCGATGCTTCTAAGTTGCCGTTTTCCAATTTTGCCGCAGTATCGATCGCCCCGAGTCGATCGACCAAAATCTGTCCTTCCCCGCTAGCACGAATTCCTTTTGCTGTCAAATTATCCAAACTTCCCGCTGCTTGGTATTGCCCGTTAACTCTGCCGTCAAATCCTTTAGGCAAAGTCGCCGTGAGGGTAAATAGTTGCAGATTGCGAACTGTTTGTTCTAGGCGGCTGAGAATAACTCGATCGAGATCCGCGACAGTTTCCCAATTGCGATCGTCTAATTTTGCCTTAAAATCAACTGTACCGTCGGCAATATTCAGTTTGCCACTGCTGTTAACTGCTATATCGGCTGATTTGTCAAGACTTCCCGCCGCTTGAATTTGATTTGATATTTGGCCGTCAAGCGATTTGAGATTTTGGATTTTGGATCTGAGATTGCTATATTGTTGTTGATTTTCGGGATTAAAAGCCGAGGCTGCATCTAACAGCGGCAATCCTAAATTTACCAGGCTGGCGATCGAAGTGCGATCTGTTTCTGCGGTTCCCTGCCAGTTTCCCCGTGCCAATTCTCCTTTAAAATTGACATTATTGCCGCCCAGATTTAGTTTGCCGCTACCGCTGACATTAATTGCGCTAGCTGTCAAATTTTCCAGACTTCCAGAAGCTGTAAATTGACTCGATAACTGGCCGTCGATTGATTTGAGATTTTGGATTTTAGATTTCAGATTGGCAGATTGCGGGTTTTCGGGATTGAATGCAGAAGCCACATCTAAAAATGGTAGTGTTAAATCTACCAGGCGACTGATAGAAGTGCGATCGGTTTCTGCGGTTACTTGCCAGTTTCCGTCTGTCAATTCTCCTTTGAGATTGACACTGCTGTCGGCAATATTGAGTTTGCCATTTGTACTTAGATTGATGCCGCTAGCGGTTAAATTGTCAACATTTCCCGCAGCTTGAAATTCTCCTGCTAGCTGTCCGCCCAGAGATTTTAGATTTTGGATTTTGGATTTTAGATTGTCGAGATTGGCAGAATTTGCGATCGCCAAAAATGGCAAGCCAATATCAAGTAAGCGATTGATGGCAACTTTTTCGGTTTTGCCAGAAGCTTGCCAGCGGCCTGATTCCAGTTTGCCATTAACATCAACAATACTATCAGCAAGATTCAGCGTTCCTTTGCCGCTAGCATAAATACCATTTAAACTCAAATCGTCCAGAGTTCCCGCAACTTCGGCGGTGCCGCTGAACAAACCTGCTAATTCAGGAGGTAAATTAAGGCCGGGAATCAGCGGCTGCAAACTTTTCAATGCCACGCGATCGCCCTTGATTATAGCTTCCCACTGACGGTCTTGGATCGCCGCATCCACATTCACCGTAGCATCGCCAATTTTGACAACGGTATTTTGCAAATCCGCCGTATTACCTCCGGCGCGAATTTCGCCGCTAGCCGGAAAAGTCCCTTGTGGTGCTTGCCATTTAGCTCTAGCTTGGATATTATTTAACGGCCCGAAAACTTGAGCTTTGGCGGTAACACTACCAATTTTAACAGCAGCAGGAATCGGGAGAGCGTAAATTTGGGCGATCGCATCTGCGGGCAGATTTTCCGCTTGCAAATCGAACACCAAACCCGATCGCGAATTCTCACTTCCCAACGTTATATCAACTTCACCTTTCCCACCAATTTTACCGCCCGCCGCCGGCACAACTAAGATATCGCTCAATGTCAAAGCTAAGGATGACAAAGGCACAGTTGGCGGTGGAGAATTCGGCGTTGGAGTTTGAGCTGTTCTCCCGCGTTCCAATTTAAAGTTAGTGCTAACATTGTTCAATTGCAGGCGATCGACCGTAGCGGGTTTTGTCGAGGCGATCGTACCTGAGATCGCTGGATTTGCAACGGTTCCAGTCAGCTTAGCATCCGCCTTCACTTCCCCCGCAAGTGCGATCGGCAATACAACTTTCTGCCCTAACTCTGCTTCCACCGCATTCACCACACTTGCTACGGCTACCGGTTGCACGTTAGTTATCAGATTGAAACTCGCTTGTTCGGTATTGAAATTAGTTCCAGTGGCAACTGTTCCGGCTATTTGAACCGGAATTAGACCGTAATTACCTGTGAGACTATCGACAATTAAATTAGTTCCCTGAAACCGCAATTGACCGCTACCATTTTGGATAATCTGTTTCAGCGGTTTGATACTTGCTTGCACTCCGGCAAAACTCGCCGTTCCTGTAATTCCAGATAATTTATTGTCTCGCACTTGCACAGTTAAATTGCTATTTGCCAGACCTTTTTGTAGAGAAATTCCGGAAATTTTCAGCAAGCGAGCGATGTCGGAAAAAGGTAAGTTTTGCGATTGCAGTAGCACGTTAGTTTGAGCCGCAGGCAATAGAGAGTCGGCTTTGACTGCAAAATTGTCATTATTGGTAAACTGACCGTTAAGTTCGTAGAGAACGCGCTGATTTTGCTCGCGAAATAAAGCGCTGCCATTTTTGAGAGTTACGGAAATCGGAGCCGAAGTTTTTTTTCCGACTGCGGGACTAGGCACTAAAACTGCACCGGCATTTTCAACTCGAATTGCTTCAATTTCCGTTTTAAATAAACCCGCAGGTTTTTTGTCTTGGGTGGGAATATTAACCCAGCGACCTTCCGCATCCTGTTCGATATAAGCACTAGGCTTAACTAAGGTAATATCTAACTTGAGAGTGCGGTTGAACAGCAGCGGCCAAATTGAAAATTTCACTTCCACTGCTTCTGTTGAAGCGTAATCTGGATCGATCGCAGTTGCAGGTACTGTCGATCGACCAAACCGCAAACCGATCGGAGAAAATCGCTCCAAACGTCCGATTTGCACCGGCCGCTTCAGCGTCTGACTGACCTCAGAGGCCACCAAAGGAGCTAACTTTTTCTGCACCCACTCCCGTGCGGCCACCGCCCCAACCACGCCGAGAATGCCCACTCCCGTACCGCTAAGCAGCAAGATACGCCACCAGTGGCGCCCAGAACGGGGTGCGAGTTGTTTTTTGTCATCGTCCGAGTTAGTCATGCTTATTTCTCAAGGTTGTGAGAATTCAGGAATTGAGGAAATCAGCCGGTTTGAGAGGGGGTTCAACAGTTGACAGTTGACAGTTGGGTTCAACAGTTGACAGTTGACAGTTGACAGTTGACAGTTGGGGGAGAGGGGTTCAACAGTTGACAGTTGACAGTTGGGGGAGAGGGGTTCAACAGTTGACAGTTGACAGTTGGGGGAGAGATAGGGAGATAGGGAGATAGGGAGAGGGGGAGAGGGGGACAGGGAGAGGATTTGACGAGTTTTGGTCTAGAATTGCAATATACAATTTAAATGCAGTAGAGCTGAAAAATTCTGGGATGCTGACGGAGGCTTTCTGTCTTTGCTAGACTCACAACTGAGATCGAAAGTGCCGATCGTACAATCAAACTTCAATATTCACCCCCTCCCATGTCGCACAGACTCCAGAAATCTTTACCAAACTTAATCTAAAATCGCCACACATCCTACAACCGACAGTCAATCTAAAATCTAAAATCTAAAATCGCCCGATCGCTTCTAAGATAAAAAAACGGTGGTTAAGAAGGTCTTTAAAACTTATGCGAGTGTTCGTCTTACTCTTCAATGCCCGCACCGAGAATGAGGGAATTCACACCATTCAACTCGGCGATCGCAACAAAGTTCTGATGTTTGAGTCAGAAGACGACGCCACACGCTTTGGCGTGATGTTGGAAGCTCAGGATTTTCCCGAACCCGCTGTCGAGGCGATCGACGATGAGGAAATTAAGGAGTTCTGCGACAGTGTTGATTATGATTGGGAACTGGTGCCGGCGGGCGCGCTAGCGATTCCGCCAGAAGACAATGTAACACAGACTCAGTGGCAGGCCCAGGGGCAGTCGGAACCGGAGTCACAGCCAGAGTCAGATTCTGAGGTTTCCCAAGACGAACTCGATTCTATGCGTCGCCGACTCGAAGGACTTTTGTAATAGTCAGTGGGCAAACAGGGCATTGGGCAAACAGGGCATTGGGCAAACAGGGCATTGGGCATTGGTAGGGGCGGTGCCCCCGTGCCCGCCCTCTTAGCAATCAGTGGGCAGTTGGCAGCAGTCAGCAGTCAGTAATTGGTAGTCATTAGTAGACTTAAATAAATTGTAAAAAATGAAGAATTTGGAAGAACGGGGGCATCTGCTGACGGAACAGGTGAATGCCAACAGCGCGAATTTAGACCAACTTAGCTCGATCGAATTGGTGGACTTGTTCAACAAAGAAGACGCCCAAACCTTAAATGCGATCGCCCGTGCCCGCGAAGAGTTAGCCCGCGCGATCGACATCGGCGCCGAATCCCTGCGTCAAGGAGGCCGCCTATTTTACGTCGGTGCGGGCACTTCCGGGCGTTTGGGGGTACTCGATGCCGCCGAGTGTCCCCCCACCTTCTGTACCCCGCCAGAACTCGTACAGGGTATAATAGCCGGGGGTGCAGGGGCTTTGGTGCGGAGTTCCGAGGATTTGGAAGATCGGGCTGAAGATGGCGCTGAGTCGATCGCCCACCGTCACATTAACAATCTCGATGTGGTTGTCGGGATTACGGCTGGGGGTACAACGCCCTTTGTAGCGGGGGCTTTGCAAGCGGCGCGCCAGCGGGGGGCGAAAACAGTGTTTATCGCCTGCGTACCCGTGGAACAGGTGAATTTTGAGGCTGATGTGGATATTCGGTTGTTGGTTGGCCCGGAGATAGTCGCAGGATCGACGCGCTTGAAAGCTGGTACTGTGACCAAAATGGCTTTGAATATTCTTTCGACTGGCGTAATGGTGAAGCTGGGGAAGGTTTACGGCAATCGGATGGTTGATGTGGCGGTGACTAACAAGAAATTGCGCGATCGGGCGGTGCGGATGTTGCAGGATTTAACTGATTTGGGCCGGGATGAAGCGGGTTTTTTGTTAGAAAAAAGTGGCAAGTCTGTCAAGCTGGCTTTGATGATGCACTGGACTGGTTTGGAGAGGGAAGAGTGCGATCGAATTTTAGGCGAATTTAAAGGCAATTTGCGATCGGCTGTAGCATCATTAAACAGTTGACAGTTGACAGTTG